>JAFDAE010000042.1 GCA_019314005.1 Deltaproteobacteria bacterium
ACACGCAACTCGTAACATACACTTTTTGTAAATCTCAGAGAGTATACCCAAAGAATTTTCTGAAAGGCTATAGGATAAGCGCATGAAAGTAGCAGTGATACGATTGGGGTTGTTTGGTTCGTACGTGGCTAAGGCACTTTATGAAAAGGGGCACGATGTACTGGTTATTGACCGGGAAAAAGGCATAGCACAAAAAGCGCAACTGTTTTCATCCAAATCGGTTATTGCAGATGGTACTGACAGGGATGTGCTTGAGGGGTTAGGCATTGCTGACATGGATTTGATCATAGTGGCGATCGGGAACAACCTGTCGGGAAGTATTCTGGCTACGATGTACCTCACAGAGTTGGGCGTTAAAAATATCATTGTTAAAGCGGATAATGACGACCACAAGAAGATCCTGGAAAAGCTCGGGGCAACACAGGTGATTATCCCCGAGCGAGAGATGGCCCAAAAACTGGCGCGGAGCATTACCCATCCCAATGTTCTCGATTATCTCCCCCTGACCGAGGAATATGCTGTAATGGAAATAATTCCTCCAAAATCGTTTGTGGGAAAGACCCTTATTGACCTTCAGTTAAGGCAAAAATACGGGATCCAGGTCATAGCCATCAAAGATGCGGTTACCGATGCAATTGCTCTTGTTATACCTCCTGAAAGAGAGATTGGGTCAACGGACCAACTTATCCTCATCGGGAAGCAGGAAGCTGTAGAAAAAATAAAAGGGCTCGGAGATTAAAGATGTTTCTTTATGGCTTCATGCCCTTGCCTGTGCAATTGATCCGCGTTTTTGCCTCAGTGATTGTAAGCACTGAATAATTTCTCCAGCTCTTCCAGGCTGTCTTCAATGGCATAGGGGAGTTCCTTGGCAAACATATCGAGGCAAATAACCGCATTGTTGGCTGCATCTTCGGCAACTACTTCTTGGATACGTTCCCATATACCACGATTGACTTTTTGAATCCCCTTGTACATATCCGCCAATTCAACGAGGTCCAAATCAGAGGGCTTCCCCTAAAGGCCCTTTTGGTCGACAGGCAGATATCATGATCAGAGAGGCATCGCTTCGCGTATAACTTCTTCCCACCTCTCCAATCGGGTAATGGTCCGATCCATAATTTCATATATAGTTGAAGTGTCAAAAGGTTTGGTGATATATTCAACCGCTCCGTTTCTGAACGAGTCTACCGCCTTGCTTATAGTAGTTTGTCCTGTAACCATAATAACCTGAATTCCTCTGCGGAGCTCATGGGTAATCTGCCTCAGAAAATCTATGCCGTCCATTTTAGGCATCATGATATCAGTAATGACTATCATGACTGCTGGTGTCTCATTTAGGATAGCTAAGGCATCTTCAGCAGATGTCGCTGTTAGGATATGGTAATTAGCTGCATTTCTTTTCTTAAAGTATATCTTCAACAGATGATTGAGAGCGTTCAGAATATTCTCGTTGTCATCTACTATCAGTACTCTGTTGGTTTCCATAACCGCCTCCTTTCTCTTTTTGCGGACGTAGTTTTATACAACAACAAAATAACCAGCATGTAGATCTTTTCGGGTATTTTTTAGCAATATTGATCAAAAAAGAAAGAACTGCCCAAGATCTTCGACCTATATTTTCAGGCGTCAAGAAACAGCGGAGAGGGCGGTGCCGGCCTCGGGTTGGCTGTAACGAAGAAAATTGTAGAAGCCCACGGTGGTAAGGTATGGGTGGAAAGTGAATTGGGAAAAGGGAGTACTTTTACGTTTAGTCTGCCTGTATCACAGGAATTGAGGAATTAAGGAATTGGGGAATTCTTAACTCACTTCGCACTCTCTGCAACGGACAATGACAACTGTCAACGGACATTGCCCAATTCTTTCTGTAATTCACAATTCCTCAATTCCCAATCCCCTTAATTCTTTTTAGTTTTTGTCTCGATTTTACGTCTCCGCGCCAGTTCCCTCATGTCAACCACTTGATCTGATTCATCAACGATCTCTCTGCCGAGAATCTCTTCCAGAACATCTTCAAGTGTTACAACGCCCGCAAGCCCTCCAAATTCATCTATCACTACAAAGAGATGCTGCCGGCGTTCCAGAAACTCCATGAGCAGTTTGTCGAGTCTTATCGATTCCGGGCAGAAGTGGACGGATTTCATGAGGCTGCTTAATTTCAGGTGATGTTTGTCGCTTGCAAGGGCGGCGAGCACTTCACGACGTTGCACAATCCCAACAATATCTTCCGGATTGTCGTCATATACCGGGACCCTGCTGTGAGGCCACATCCCGGTCTTTTCCGGTTCTATCTCTCCGGACAGGCGCCCCAATCTGGCCATCGTTATAATCTCTTCAGCAGATACCGTCTGGATAATCTTTTTTCGAGCAACAAGGCGGGTCGCAAATTGGCATAGCCACACAAACGGCGTAAGAACCCATACAAGCATCTGGATAGGACGGGCAATGAACGAGGAGAATTGTTTACTGTAGACTACTCCGGCGGTTTTGGGAATTACTTCTGAAAAAATTAGTATAGAGAAGGTGAAAGCGGCTGAAAAATAGCCCACCCACTCGTGTCCGAAGACAGAAGCAGCAGCCGATCCTGCTATAGTCGCGCCCGCTGTATTTGCTATGGTGTTTAACGATAGGATCGCTGATATGGGGCGATCTACATCCTTTCGCAATTTTTTGAGTATACGGCCCGAAGGTTTGCCGGCTTGAACCGTTGCTTCGATGTGACTTATTGGGACTGAATATAGGACAGCCTCAAACAAGGAGCACATGGCGGAAACAATGATAGCAAATCCTGCGGCGAGAATGAGTGCAGTCATAAATAATACCTCTTTTTTAGTCGAGCGATTAAATGGTCGAGTTGTTTGGAACGTATGGATATCATAAAGATACAAAAGATATCGGTTTTTTTCCAGATAAAATTTGACAGCCTGCATATGTGCTGGTAAAAAATGAATCCGATATGAAAAAAGAAGAAACCATATATTTGGTGGACGGAAGTTCCTATATCTATAGAGCCTATCACGCGATCCGTCATTTGTCGAATTCCAAAGGGCTTCCCACAAATGCTTCGTTCGGTTTTGTCCGCATGCTATTGAAGTTGCTTGAAGACCGGCAACCATCCTATCTTGCTATGATTTTTGATGCTAAGGGCCCCACATTTCGTCATGAAATTTACAAAGAGTATAAGGCAAATCGCCCTCCCATGCCGGAGGACCTGTCGGTCCAGATTCCTTATATCAAGAAGATAGTAGGGGGGTTTAATATTCCGTCCTTAGAACTCAATGGCTATGAGGCGGATGACATTATCGGAACCCTTGCCGGCAAAGCAACAGAAAAGGGGTATAAAACAGTAATTGTTACCGGCGATAAAGACTTCAAACAGATTCTCTCTAAATCAGCTTCTCTATGGGACCCCATGAAAGACCGCTCTATTACCTATGAAGGGTTTAAGGAAGAACTCTCCATAGAACCGGAGCAGTGGATCGATGTATTGGGGCTTGCCGGCGATTCTTCGGATAACATTCCAGGGGTTCCGGGGATTGGCGCGAAGACCGCCGTCAAGCTTGTTAAAGAGTTCGGCAATATTGACCATCTGTTAGAACATATAGATCAGGTCAAGCAGAAAAAAATACGCGAAAAGCTAATGGCTCATATTGGTCAGGCACGGCTAAGCCGTAAACTGGCCGCTATTGATATTAACGTACCCCTTCCATTTAATTTTCAAGACTTCCGGGTTGTACTACCCGACCGGGAAAAATTGGGTCTCCTTTTTCGGGACCTTGAGTTTCGTCAATTACAAAAGGACTTTGCCCCACAGCAGGACCTCTCAAAGAAATCGTATCGAACTATATTCTCGGATGAAGAACTCAGATCACTGATAGAAGATCTGAAAAAAGCCGGGACGTTTGCCTTTGACCTGGAGACCACATCGATAGACCCTATGGAAGCCGAAATTGTGGGATTATCCTTTTCATGTCGCCCGCATGAGGCCGCCTATATCCCTTGTGCCCATTCTTATCCTGACGCCCCTGCCCAGCTTGATCTCAATCATGTGCTTAAGCCCTTGAAATCGTTGCTCGAAGACCCCAACTACCTGAAGGTAGGGCAAAATATCAAATACGACACCATCATCTTGAAAAGATACGGGATCGCTGTTAAGGGGATCGCGTTTGATACCATGATAGCCTCCTATCTTCTCAATCCTTCTTTGCGGGCGCACAACCTGGACGCGATTGCAAGGGATTATCTTAATCACAAGATGATTACCTATAAAGAGGTAACAGGACATGGAAGGGGCGCCCTTCGATTTGACGAGGTTCCCATAGAGAGCGCTTCAACCTATTCATGCGAAGACGCGGATATTACACTTATGGCCTCCCGGGTATTAGGGCCGAAGCTCAAGGAAAAAGGGTTTGAGTCGCTTTTTAGCGATGTTGAGATGCCGTTGGTCCCTGTATTGATAGATATGGAAATGACGGGAATCCGGGTAGACAGTGATCGTCTCATCGAACTTTCAAAGGATTTTGAGCAGCAGTTACATCTACTTGAGGATCAGATTTTTTCTATGGCCGGGGAGAGCTTTAATATTAGTTCGCACCAGCAATTAGGAAAGATACTCTTTGAAAAATTGAATCTTCCGTGTCAGAAAAAGACCAAGAAAAAGACCGGATACTCCACGGACTTAGAGGTTCTGACCACTTTGTCCGAACAGCACGAACTCCCCGGGTTGGTCCTTCGTTATAGATCTCTTGCCAAGCTCAAGTCGACGTATACTGACGCCTTGTTGGGTCTTGTTCATCCTGATACGGGGCGTATACATACCTCTTACAACCAGACAGTGACCGCTACCGGAAGGCTTAGCAGCAGCGATCCAAACTTGCAGAATATCCCCATTCGAACCGAAGAAGGGCGCAAGATTCGTGAATCTTTTATTCCCAGACAAGGATGGCGGCTGCTCTCTGCTGATTACTCCCAGATTGAATTGCGTATCCTGGCCCATTATTCGGGAGACCCCATACTGATCCAGGCGTTTGAGGAAGATGAGGATATTCATGCCAGAACCGCTTCAGAGGTCTTCCAGCTATTCCCCGAATTTGTTACCCCGGATATGCGGCGACAGGCAAAAGTGATCAACTTTGGGATAATCTATGGGATGAGTCCGTTCCGCCTCTCAAAAGGACTTGGAATCAGCGTCGGCACGGCAAAGAAATATATTGAGAACTACTTTGTGCAATACAAGGGGGTCAAAGAATACATTGATCATACTATTGATACAGCGCGCAAGGAAGGCAAGGTCACAACGCTTCTGAACAGACATCGATATCTTCCGGATATCCGCAGCAAAAACCGGATAGCAAGAGAGGCCGCCGAGCGCACGGCAATAAATACGCCTATTCAAGGCACGGCAGCGGATTTAATCAAGGTTGCGATGATACGCTTACACGATGCTATTCAAAGTGAGGGACTTAAGGCAAGAATGCTCCTTCAGGTACATGATGAGTTGGTCTTTGAGGCGCCCCCGGAGGAGGTTTCAAGACTTAAAGACCTTGTTAAAAGGATAATGGAGGGTGTGCATCCATTGAAGGTGCCTATTAAAGTGGACATCAACGCAGGGGAAAATTGGGCGGAAGCGCATTAGGATTGACGATTGACGATTGATGATTGAAGATTGAAAAAACAAGCTCTTGATTCTTAAATAGTCAATTATGACGGTTTCGTAAAAAGCGCCAATTGGGGAGATCAAGGCAACACTCTCTTGCATAACTAGAAGTAATTACTGGGTGCTCGCCTTCGCGGAAATGACAAAAGTGGGTGTTTTCGACTTTTTACGAAATCATCAATCATCAATCATCAATCTTCAATCGTCAATTGAAAATCTTCAATCGACAATTAAGCATGGGCACGAACATGACAGACATGATTGATTTAAAACAGGTCAAAGATGTGGGATTCTCTGCTATCCAAAAGGCTTCGGAGTTTCTTCGTGATCGCTTCGGACAAGCTCACTCCATCAAGAAAAAAGGCGCCATTGATTTGGTTACAGAGGCGGATGAACATGCTGAACGCCTTATCATTGATACTATCCTTGCAGAGTATCCGGATCATTCCATCCTTGCGGAAGAAAGCGGGGGTGTCCTGGCCCGGTCGCCCTACCAATGGATTATTGATCCACTGGACGGCACCACCAATTTTGCTCACAACCTTCCATGCTTCAGTACATCCATAGCCCTTGCCTTAAACGGTGAGACTGTATTTGGCGTAGTTGAAAATCCTGTTTTGCAGGAACGCTTCTGGGCGGTTAAGGGGGAAGGCGCCTTCCTGAACGGAAAAGAGATCCGGGTTTCATCAACTGAAAGCCTCTCGGAAAGTCTCTTGGTTACAGGTTTCCCCTATGACCTAAAGGCTATTATAGATACGTTGCTGGCTCGCTTTCAACGTTGTTTGGAGGCTTCACAGGGCGTTCGAAGACTGGGATCTGCAGCCATTGATCTTTGTTATGTGGCGTGCGGTCGTTTTGACGGTTTTTGGGAACAAAATCTCCACCCCTGGGATACGGACGCAGGCGTCCTCATTGTAAGAGAGGCAGGGGGTATTGTTACCGATTTTGCCGGTGGGCCCCATCAGAGAGATATGAAGGAAATTCTGGCTACCAACGGTCGGATTCATGAGGAGCTTATTGGGGTGTTGTAAAGGAAATTGTACTTTGGCAAAAGGTTTTATAAGAATCGACCTGGAACGATGTAAAGGATGCGGACTCTGCATTGAGACATGCCCATATGGATTGATCGTGCTAAGCGCTTCTTTTAATCTAAAAGGATATCTTCCGGCCGAATACCGCGCAAATGAAACAGACTCTAATCGCGAATGCAATGGATGCGCTTTGTGCGCCATAATATGTCCTGACATCGCTATAGAGGTATATAGTGAATAAAAGGTTGATGAATGGATGCCATGTTATCGGAGAGGCTGCAGTTCGGGCCGGATGTCAATTTTATGCGGGTTATCCGATAACTCCTCAAAATGAACTCCCGGAATACATGGCAGTCCGATTTGCGGAGATGAAAGACGCAACGTTTATTCAGGCAGAGAGTGAACTGGCTGCTATCAACATGGTTATGGGAGCGAGCATGGCGGGTGTACGCGCAATGACTTCTTCTTCCAGTCCTGGAATCAGTTTGAAACAGGAAGGGATCTCGTATCTTGCCGGCATGGAACTCCCGGCAGTTATCATTAACGTGATGCGCGGCGGCCCCGGCCTGGGTAATGTCGCACAATCTCAATCAGACTATTTTCAGTCTACCCGCGGCGGAGGGCACGGCGACTACCGGACTATTGTTCTCGCTCCTTATTCGGGACAGGAAATGGTTTCTACCACCATCAAGGCATTTGGCCTGGCAGAACGATATAGAATGCCGGTTATTGTTCTATGTGACGGGCTTATGGGCCAGTTGATGGAGCCCGTTACCTTTCCGGAGCCAATAGATACGGCTACGCTTCCCACCAAAGATTGGATTTTGGACGGCGCAAAAGGGAGAAAAAATCGTCTTATTAGATCTCTCTACCTGGAGCCGGAAGTATTGGAAAAACACAACTGGAAGCTGGACCAAAAATATAAGACTATTGCTGAACATGAAACAGAGTCTGAATCTTACCGGTTAGAAGATGCCGAAATAGGGGTGGTCGCCTTTGGGACTGCCGCAAGGATTGCTAAGGAGGGGGTCAATCTGGCCAGAAGATCCGGATTAAAGGCGGGACTTTTTCGCCCGATTACGCTCTGGCCATTTCCGGAAAAAGAGATCCGCAGACAATGTAAATCCTTACGTTACATACTCGTTTTTGAGATGAATACCGGCCAGATGATAGAGGACGTCAAGCTGAGCGTGGACGAAAGATGCAATGTTCATTTTTACGGAAAACCCGGGGGGATAATTCCGACTCCTGAGGAGATTGAGGGTGTTATTGCGAAACTTGATAATAAATAAATTTTATTTTGGACGCAGATGAAGGCAACTATCTGTTGCGGGTTGCGGGTTACGAGTTGCGAGTTGCGGGTTAAAAAGGGAAGGCCGTGAATTATAAATAAGTATGACAAGAAGAAGAGTCATTTAATACGTAGAGATAGAATGGAAATAAAACCCGTAACTCGCGACCCGCAACCCGTAACTGTGTGTATCTGCTAAAAAACTGTGTCCTAATTTAAAAGATTATGGATGTGAAGCCAAGTTCATTGGATAGACAATATCATGGCAAAATGCATATTTAAAAAACCGGAAGTCATGACGGACAACCATTTTCATTATTGTCCGGGGTGCGGCCACAGCATCATCCATCGGCTTATCGGAGAGGTTATAGATGAATTGGGGATTGCTGCGAAGACCATAGGAATCCCGCCTGCCGGATGCGCTGTTATCGCCTACAATTACTTTAAGATAGACATGGGAGAAGCGCCCCATGGTCGGGCCATACCAGTGGCTATCGGGATTAAACGGTCTCTCCCCGACCGGGTGGTCTTCACTTATCAAGGGGACGGCGACATTGCAGCCATTGGAACGGCAGAGGTGATCCATGCGGCCAGTAGAGGCGAAGAGCTTACTGTTATCTTTATCAATAATGGAGTATATGGTATGACAGGAGGGCAAATGGCCCCTACCACTATTTTGGGTCAAGTTACCACCACTACTCCAGGAGGGCGGTCGGCCAAACGTGATGGGTACGCGCTCGATTTGAGCCAGATGTTAGCGGTGGCAGAGGGTAGTGTCTATATTGAGCGTACCGCAGTCATATCTCCCAAGACGATTCTCCGTACCAGAAAGGCGATTAAGAAGGCGTTTAAGGTACAGCTAAAAGGTCTTGGCTTCTCTGTAGTTGAAATTTTATCCCCTTGTCCTGTAAACTGGGGTATGTCACCTGTCAAGGCCTGTGCTTGGGTTAAGGAAAAAGTACTTGAGAGATACCCTTTGAAAGTGATTAAGGACATAACCGGCATATGATAACAAGAATCATTTTAGGAGGGTTTGGCGGTCAGGGAATTTTGATGATGGGTTATGTCCTGGCAACAGCATTCATGTATGAAGGGCAACATATAACCTGTCTTCCTGCACATGGTGCGGAGATGCGAGGTGGAACCGCAAATTGTACGGTGACTGTCAGCGATGAACCGATTGCGTCGCCGGTTGCCTTATCGTATGATATTGCAATATTAATGAACGGTCCGTCGCTTCTCAGGTTTGAAAACAATATCAGACCTGATGGAATAATCTTTTTTAACAGCGACCTTATAAAAATTGCGCCTCAACGAACAGATGTAGAGGTTGTTGGAGTCCCGGCCAATACAATCGCCAAGAAAATAGGTGACGTGCGAATTGCTAATATGGCAATGTGTGGCGCGGTTGCTGAAAAGACAGGATTGGTTCCCCCGGAATCTATCATAAAGAGTGTGGAGTATATATTTGCAAACAAGGGTCCTAAAATTTCTGAGATAAACACCCAGGCCATTAGAGAAGGAGCAGGACACATTAAAAATATGTGAGCGATCAGCCGTCAGCTTTCTGGGAAAACAAATGGTTAAATAACATGGTATATTATTGTCTAAAAAGCGATGCGCCCTGTATAGGTGGTTGTTTTTCTTGGTGTTGCTGATGGCTGAATGCCGAACGCTGATCGCGTACAAAATGAGAGGAGTCTTATAATGAAAAGATTTGTGGCGATAACTTTTTTAATTATCATGCTGACTATGTCGGCATTAGCAGGTGGTACTTATCTTGCCGCAAAATTGTACATAGATCCAACTCTCAAGCATCTAAACAATGCTGTAGACAAGATGCAACCAGAGGTTCAAAAAGAGGTAATTTCTCATTTAGTACAGTTGCAAGAACTTCGGAAGATGGGGCGCATTTATATACCCGCGGTCTTCTTCGTAACCGGTATCACCGCTACTCTTATTTTATCCCTTCTCCTACGAGGAACAGTCAATCGAGGCGCTGTAATCTATACGGAACGGCCTAAAGGGAGCAAAAAGGAGAAAAAAAAGGCTGCAAAGACCGATGAGGCTGATGCGACAGAGGTTGGCGCATGTCGTATACTGTCGTTGCTTCAAAACAAGGGGAGATTGATAGATTTTTTTCAGGAAGATATTACGCGGTATTCAGACGCTCAGGTCGGCGCTGCTATACGCTATGTACACGAGGATTGCAGGAATGCCCTGAGCGAATATATTACCTTTGCTCCGGTCATGTCGGAAAAAGAAGGAGAGACTATAGTGGTTTCCGAAGGGTTTGATCCTTCTGAAATTCGACTCACAGGGAATATAACAGGCGCTCCGCCTTTTAAAGGGAGTCTTCAACATCCTGGGTGGAAGATAACTCAGATAAACCTTCCTGGTATGCCCAAGGGGCAAAAACACACCGTCATAGCACCCGCAGAGGTGGAGATCGGTCAAACGGACTAGGAGGCTGTCCGAGAATTCTGATCCGACTGCAAAAGAGTGAGAAACGGCCCAAATCTCCGCAAGTTTTCGTCAAATAGGCCTGCTATTCTCCTCAAATTTGCGAAATTTTTGTCTCGTTCTCCGTCCCGCCAGGGCGGGATGTGCGGCCTTGTCTTGGGACAAAATCTACCATTTCTGGATGGACACATAAGAGAGATATCAAATGAAACGATCACGATACGTCATAGGCATAGACCTTGGCACTACTAATTCCGCTGTAGCCTATATAGATACGCGCGTACATCCTACCGGTGGGGCCGGCGCCATCCAAACTTTTGCCATTCCCCAGTTGATTGCCGAGGGCCAGGTCACAAACCGGGAAGGACTTCC
Source organism: Deltaproteobacteria bacterium (assembly GCA_019314005.1). Next base: position 10,811 of record JAFDAE010000042.1, read on the forward strand.
TTCCTTCTTATACCTTTCAACCGGTCATGATCTTCCCGCAGGGAGTCTTGATCTCCCCTGGGTAAAAGATAGTAATTTTGCTGTAGGAGAATTCGCCCGTATTCAGGGCGCAAAGGTCCCGGGAAGACTCGTTGCCTCCGCAAAGTCATGGCTCTGTCACTCAGGTGTGGATCGTAATGCCCCTATACTTCCGTGGGGGGGAGACATAGAAGATGTTTCAAAACGGTCGCCTGTGGATGTGTCTGCTCTTTATCTGCAACATATGCGTGACGCATGGAACCACGTGATAGCAAGCTCGGATCCTGCCAAGAGATTCGAGAAGCAGGAGGTAATCCTTACTGTCCCTGCCTCTTTTGATGAAGTTGCTCGCGAACTCACTTTAGAGGCAGCAAAAAAAGCAGATCTTAAGTACATTACCCTCGTTGAAGAGCCCCAGGCGGCATTTTACTCATGGCTCTCGCGTAACGAGGAGGACTGGGAAACGATTATCGGTGCCGGAACAACCATCCTTATTTGCGACATCGGGGGTGGTACCACCGACTTTACGCTTATTCGTGTAAAAGAAGGTGAGGCCGCGCCGGTGCCGGAACGGATAGCGGTAGGAGAGCACCTCCTGTTGGGAGGAGACAACATGGACTTGGCCCTGGCCCGTTTGATCGAATCCCGAATGTTAGGCAGCACCGCAAAGAGGCTCGATTCTCTTCGGTGGCATATACTTGCTTCCCTTTGCCGAAATGCCAAAGAGAAGGTTCTGGGAGATGCCCGGACTCAAACCGTTCCGATCAATCTTCCCGGGCGTGGCAGGGGGATCGTAGCCGGAACCCTGTCTGACTCACTCACCCTGGAGGATGTACAAGAAACTATTATCAATGGTTTCTTCCCTAATACACAATTTAATGAAATGCCGATTCGTGGCACTGGGGTGGGTATTCATGAATGGGGACTCCCTTTTGTTGCTGATCCCGTTATTCCTCGTCATCTCGCGGCATTTTTGAAAAAGCACCAGGCAGATAATATGGCTGTACGCCCGGATGCCATTTTCTTTAACGGAGGAGTAGTTACCCCACCTGCAATAAGAGGGCGTATTGTAGAGGTCCTTTCAGGTTGGTTCTCAAAACATGGAGAGGCTGACTGGAGACCTATAATACTTGAAAATGACTCTCCTGCATTGGCAGTAGCGCGGGGCGCCGCGTATTATGGAATGGTCCGCCGCGGTCGAGGGGTTCGCATTGTGGGGGGTTGCGCCCGTTCTTATTATGTGAGGGTTGTCCCAACCGGTACTACAAAAGAAGAACCAGGCAAAATCAGCGCCGTCTGTGTTATCCCCAGGGGCATGGAAGAAGGGGAAGATGTGGAGATAGTGTCTCCGGAATTCAAGGTGCTGACCAATCAGCCTGTCTCTTTTTCGATCTACAGTTCTAACTCCAGGACAGGCGATCAACCCGGTCATCTTTTGGCCCTTGATGAAGATTCGCTGTTTCAACTTCCCCTGCTTCGTACGCTCCTGCAGTTCGGAAAAAAGGGGGTTGTTCGTAAAATTCCGGTCCATCTCTACGCACGCCTTACAGAGATCGGAACTTTAGAACTTGCATGCCTTTCCAAGGAGACCGATCATCGATGGAATCTTCAATTTCAGACCCGATCCGATACGGGGAAAGATGCTCAGGGGAAAAAAGAGGCCAAGGGGAAGAGGGAAAGAACGATTCCAGAGGAATCAATAGCCAGGGCGACAGAGATCCTGAGAGTCACTTTCGGCATGGGAAAAGCTGTTCCCGGAAAGGGCGAGGTGACGCCCGCCTCCGTGATGAAGGCATTACGTGAGGTTATCGGCAAAAAAAAGGAGCGTTGGCCGATTCCGGCGCTAAGGTCTCTTTCGGATACACTTCTTGAAGGGTTGAACAGTCGAAAGAAGAGCGCCAGGCATGAAGAACGATGGTTGAATCTTGCCGGGTTCTGTCTTCGTCCCGGATACGGCTATGCTTCGGATGATTGGCGAATGAGAGAAGCATGGAAGATATATCATGCAGGCGTTGTCTTCTCCTCTGACCAACAGTGCCGAGTGGAATGGTGGACTCTGTGGAGAAGAGTGGCTGGTGGATTGACTCAAGACCAACAGACGGCCATTTTTCGGAATCTTGCGCCGGTCTTGCTCCCGGGCCGTAAAAAAGGAAAAAAACAACCACGTATTACCCCTCGGGAACGGACCGAGATGTGGCGTATCATAGCCAACTTAGAAAGGCTTACCACCGATGTTAAAGAACAGATAGGCAACGAACTGATGCAGTATATCGGCACCTCCCGTGGCGAGGGTCTCAATATGTGGGTGCTTTCGCGCATCGGCTCGCGCGTGCCGCTTTATGGACCGTTAAATGCGATAATTGCGGGCAAGACCGTAACATCCTGGCTCAAGCGTATTCTTGACACGGAATGGAAAAAGCCGGCCCAGACAGCATTTTGTGTTGTTCAAATGGCCTCTTTCACCAGTGATCGGGAACGGGATATTAATGAACGAGTAAGGGACAAGATCAGAGACAGACTTGTCGGGTTGGAAGAGGAAGAACGTTTAGCTAAGCGATTACACGAAATGGTATTGCTCAACGCAGCCGA
>JAFDAE010000043.1 GCA_019314005.1 Deltaproteobacteria bacterium
GGTATTGCGCTGAATACGCCCTGAAAAAGGTTGTCTTAGACTACGTGGAACTTTTCTCCGCAATGGATGACCCTTATTTAAGGGAGAGGGGCGCTGATATAGAAGATATAGGGAAAAGGGTCTTAAGAAACCTCCTTGGACACGAAAGACAAGCAACCAGGGAATTCACGAAAGAGACAGTTGTTATTGCTTCTGATATTTCACCCGTCGACCTGGTTGGCCTTAGGCAGGACAACTTGAAAGGGATTGTCCTTTCCAGAGGAGGGAAGACATCTCACGCGGTGATCCTGGCCAAGTCGTTTGAAATACCGATGGTGATCGGTGTAAAAGATATACTGGAGACCGTAAAAGAAAATGACCCCTTGATCGTTGACGGCACATCAGGTCTGGTCTTCAGCAAACCGCCGCAGGCGATCATTGACGAGTATGCCCGGTTAAGGACGGAAAAGACAAAACAGGTCCAAAAACTGGACGCGTTAAGAGAACTAAAGGCCGAGACAAAAGACGGCTATGAGATCAAGCTCGGAGCAAATATCGGGCTTATGTCGGATCTGGAACTGGTTAAAAAATACGGGGCCGACCATATCGGGCTTTACAGGACAGAGTTTCCCTTTCTCGCCAGAAAAGAGTTCCCTTCTGAAGAGGAGCAGTTTTTGTTGTACAAAAAGATTGTCGAGGCCGCGGCAATGCCGGTCACCATTCGCACGCTCGATGTAGGCGGAGATAAATTTTTGTCCTACCTCGATTACCCCAAGGAGCAAAATCCGTATCTCGGCTGGAGGTCGATCAGGGTTTCTCTTGAACTCGATGATATCTTCAGAGCGCAGATAAGGGCTATACTAAGGGCGTCACACTTTGGCCGGATTAAAATACTCTTCCCCATGATAACATCGGTGGGCGAAGTCAGGAGGATTGCTTCTCTCTTGAATGAAGAAAAGATCGCCTTGGGAAAGAGAGGGCTACCGTTTGATAAAGCAATCAACATCGGCATAATGATAGAGGTCCCGGGCGCTGTCAAAATTTTGGATAGATTGCTTCACTATGCCGATTTCGTGAGTATCGGCACCAACGACCTTATCCAGTATACCCTGGCAGTGGACAGAAACAACCAGAAGGTGGCATCGCTGTATAACCCATTACATCCTGCGGTGATTTCCGCCATTGTGGACGTTGTTTCCATCTGCAAGAAAAACAACAATAAACAGAGTAGCGCCCATGGAAGACGCGGACGAGATAACGGATTCGCTGGACAGCCTGATTCCGCCAATCTCATAATGTGCTTTGGCGAATTTCGTCGCCCTCCACCCAATTCCTTACACCCGAAATAGCGGCGTCAAACTGGGGTCCGATAATATGCGGTGCCGCTCTCCTGGGGAATTCAAAGGCCGCCGGTTGCCACCGGCAGAGAGGAGGAACTGCCCCTTGGAGGGCGGCACCGCGACAAAAGGGGTCACAGACCGTTAACAGGTATGGACCCCTTGGACGGTGTCCTCAAATAGTGTTAAAAAACATAAGTAAGTTCCACGGCAACGGTATGATCCTCATCTTTATAGGTGCCGTTTTCATAGGCAAAATATTCCACGTCTGCATAATCGTACCGATACTCAAGAATGGCAAACAGGCCTTCTGCAACGGTAAAGGTGGGAGCAATGGTACCGGCCTGGCGCGTAACAGCCTTGCCCACATCGTCGCCGCCGGCAACAAGCCCCATACGGCTTCCCTCCTCGTCATCAAAATAATCATATCTGAGCGTCAGCCCAATCCAGTCTGCAAAATCATAGTGGACCATGAGCATTGCTCCGAACCACTCGGCATCTTCATTGGCTGTGAGGAGACTGGCGTTCTCTTCTTCGCCGTAATTCAGTTCCCCCCCGATCACCAGATTCTCAATTGCATCGACAGTAAAGTCGAGATCAAAAACGGTTCGTTTATCGTGGTTGTTATCCGCAATTTCCGGTCCCCAGACACCAGACAGCCCCACGTTTATTCCTTCTACCGGGGTAAGACCAATGCGTGTCCCAAAGGTCTTGTCTTTATTGTTGTCGGTATTCTCGTCCCAGGCGTTTACAGCATACAGTTTTAGATTTGCGGCACTCCCCAAATTGGCATCCACCATCAGGCCCGTGTGAAAGAGGGCAATTCCGAAATCAAAGACTAGTGCATGCGAAAACTGATACATTTCAGGTGTTTCTGCTGATTCAAAGCCGATAGGCGCGTTGAATTTGCCGAAAATAAGATCCGTGCCCGATGCCACGGGAAGAGCCAAGGTAATATATCCTTGTTCCAGATCAGCGTCACCACCGGCAGTATCGGTAAACCCAAGGTCAATAAATGCCTTGGCCTTATCGGACAATTTGCTTTCAATATAGAGTTCAGCCTTATCTAGACCGAAGGTGTTGGCTTCCGTAGCCTCGTTATAGGAATAACTCCCATCCACAAATCCATTAATTGTAAGGCCCTTGAACACGTCAAAGGTCTCTGATTTTGTCTCCAGCTCCTTTATCCTTTCCTCGAGCGTTGTCAGTCTTTTTTCCATATCAGATGCAGCCCATGCCGCTGACACGCATCCCAAACCGATTATTAAACTCACCAAGCAATAAGATAATAGTTTCTTCATCTTTACTTTAACCTCCATTTTCCTATAATCTGTAAAAATTGATAACGTTGTTAAGTAACGAGTCGCTCCTCCATTAAATCCTGCTTGCAACCTGAAAGTCCGGATAAGCGCTTGCGCTGTGTTCGCCGTAATCCAGACCCTCGGCCTCTTCTTCCGGGCTCACCCTCAGCCCTACGGTCTTTTCAATCAATTTGAACATGATGAAACCTGCGCCAAAGGCCCATATAAACGCCGCACCAATACCCAAGACCTGCACCCCGAGAACCTTGGCGGAAAACCCCCCGATATCGAATATCCCGGCTGCAAGGGTCCCCCATGCTCCGCATACTCCATGAACGGAGATCGCTCCCACAGGGTCATCCACCTTGATCCGATCGAAAAAGAGGACGGAAAGTACCACGATGACACCGGCTAAAGCCCCGATAATCACGGAACTCAACGGCGTAACCGAAGCGCAGGGGCTTGTAATGGCCACCAGCCCGGCCAGCGCGCCATTTAGGCTCATACCGGCATCAGGTTTCTTGAACTTGATCCAGGCTGTGAGCATGGCGAAGATGGCCCCTGCAGCAGCAGACAGGTTGGTATTTACAAAGATCATGGCAATGTCTTTATTGGCGGCGGTGGTTGAACCTGGATTGAACCCGAACCATCCAAGCCACAGAATGAAAACCCCTAAGGCCGCCAGAGGTAGGTTGTGACCGGGGATCGGAGAGACCTTCCCCTCTTTGGTGTATTTGCCAATCCGCGGACCGAGCACGACGGCACCTGCCAAGGCCACCCATCCACCAACTGAATGGACGACCGTGGATCCGGCAAAGTCAATAAAACCCAGCTTCTCAAGCCAGCCGCCTCCATTGTAAAGTCCGCCCCAGGCCCAACTTCCGAATACGGGGTAAATAAAGGCGGTTACCAGTGCGCTGTATGCCAGATAGCCTACAAACTTGGTCCGCTCTGCCATGGCCCCGGACACAATCGTGGCGGCCGTGGCGGCAAAAACCACCTGGAACATCCAGAAGGCAAGTACCCAGGGATCCTTACCTGGCGAAAAATCACTCAGGAAAAAACCCGAGGTGCCAAACCAGCCTGTCGTGGTTGCCCCGAACATCAGACCAAACCCGATGGCCCAATAGAAGATAGACCCCATGGAAAAGTCCATCAGGTTCTTCATTAAAATGTTGACGGCATTCTTGGCCCGGGTAAACCCGGCCTCAACCATGGCAAAACCGGCCTGCATGAAAAATACAAGGGCCGCAGCCACCAGGGTCCAGACGTAATCGGCGTGCGTCTGTACCGTTGCGATAGCCTCGGCATTACCCGCAATAGTGGGGGCATCTTCCCCTGCCCAGGCCATGAGGGGAATGCCTAACATTGTTACAATCATAAATAGAATCTTCATAATCTATTCCTCCAATACTAAATAGCGTCCTTGCCTTTTTCACCCGTCCGAATGCGAACCGCTTCCTCTACCGGAAGGACAAAAATTTTTCCATCTCCAATCTTGCCGGTCTTGGCGCAGGTCAGGATCACGTCGACGACCTTTTCAACCATGCCGGCTTCCACCACGATTTCCACTTTGACCTTAGGGACAAAATCAACGGTGTATTCAGCGCCCCGGTATATTTCCGAATGGCCCTTCTGCCGCCCGAAGCCTTTGACCTCACTAACCGTCATGCCCTGGATGCCAAGAGAAGAGATTCCTTCTTTTAGATCTTCCAGCTTGAACGGTTTGATGACCGCTTCGATTTTTTTCATCTTAAGCCTCCTTTCTTCTGAAACTGCCTTTTTTGACGATCTTGTTACAACCCTATATCTCAAGAGATGTGCCAAAACGGATAATACCAAAAACAATAACTATAATTAGAAGATATTATTAATAAAACATCTTGAAACAGGCTGGCGGAGGCACGAGAAAAGTAAACTTTTATTCTACATTTATGTTGCTTGCTCTCTTTATTACTACTTTATTGTAGTCTTAGTATGCTAAAGCTGTGCAACTGTAATTCAAAAGAGTGGGGCCAAATTTTGACCTTTTCTTACACCTAGGTTGAGTGATTTTTGAGGAAGAGAAAAAACAGAGGTGTGATGGAATTCTCAAGTCGACGCTAATCTTGTTGTATTTCGGCTTGACCATTGGTCAATATCTTCATTATTGCTTCCTTGATAGCCCCTATCTGCTCCGGGGTATCCACTTTCTGGCCATCAAAATCACGAACATAGAAGACATCAACCGCCTGATCGACTTTGGTGGCGATCTTGGCAACCCAGATATCGAGCTTGCATTGAAAAAGAGTATCGGTAATCTTATAAAGAAGCCCTGGAAAGTTGTGCGTGTAGACCTCTACAATGGTGAAAAAATCGGATGTCCGGTTGTCCACGACAATTTTGTCCGGTCTTTTCTCTATCCGTTTTTGCAAGGTTTGATACGCCATCAACTTTTGGTCGAGCGCGGGACCAAGCGCCGGCCCCTCCTTCAGAGCAGATTGCAAATCGTTCTTAACTCGGGTCCACACTTCTTCTTCAAGGAGGGTGTCCAGCGGAGCCTTGACCTTGAAGATGTCAAGGGCTATGTGATTTCGCCACGTATATATATGAGCGTTCAGAATATCTATATTGTTCAGAGTTAACACGCCGGCAATTTTTGAAAAAAGTCCGGAAAAATCTCTTGCGCAGATGGTAGCAGTTCTGTAATTTGTGCCGGGAATGGCCTGGATGTCCAGGACAAAAGGCTCATGGCCGAGTTTTTGATATATGTCGATATGTCGGAGGATGTCTTTGGATGGCGTGTACAATAGATAGCGTGGCGGCATCTGGTTAAATAGAGCCTCCACCTCTCCTGGCTTGGCCACCGCACGTCCCAAAACCTCTTGCCTCTTTTTCTCTAAAATATCGACGGCTGCCGGCGTGGCCAGTTCCCCCTTTTTCAGTATGTGATACACTTTAAAAAAGAGCTCCTTCAAGAGGACAGCTGTCCAATCGTTCCACGCCTTGGGCCCCGTGGCCCTTGAGTCGGCAACGGTCAGCAGATAAAGCATCTTCAGGGACTCAGTGTCACGAATTTTTCCGGCACACTGCACCACAGTCTTTTCATCATTGAGATCTCTACGGGTGGCGGTATTAATCAGCAAGAGATGCTCACGGACCAGAAACGAGACGGTATCGATATCCTGCTTGGCAAAGCCCATCCTTCCAAACACAGACCTGACCACACCGGACCCGTGCCGCGCGTGGTCTTTACTGTGCCCGCCCTTGCCCACATCGTGCAAAAGAGCCGCCCAAAGCAACAGTGCGGGTCTGGCTATTTCTGAAAATAATTTCCTGCAGAGCGTATCCCGCCCTTCACGGCCCGGGTCTCCGAAACCCTTTAACGTCTGCACGGTACGCAGGGTATGCTTATCCACGGGGTAGAGGTGGTACTCATCGTATTGAATCCGATTGATTATCCCCTTCAGTTCAGGAATGAGGGCAACCATGATCCCGGTGTTCAGCATTTCATTTAAGACATTAAAGATCTGTGGAGGTGCGACCAGTATGCGTTCAAAGGATTGGACAACGGCCCTGGAACTTCTAAAATTTTCGTCGATAAGGTATAAGAACTCCTTCACCAAACGTTTTGCTTCTATGCTCAAAGGTATTCCCAGCCTAGCGCTTCGTTCAAATATCTTAATCAAAAGCTTTGGATTGTGGGGGATCGTCTCCGGAGACTCAAAATTCAGGGCATCGTACACGACCTCAAGGCCCTTTGACACGGCCCGGCGGACACCCTTTCCAGATCTCTGTTTTTTGGACAAGACTTTGTTAAGAAACATAAGATGCTGTTGCTTCAAAAACTCCATGTGGCCATGCAACGTCCCCAGGAATACTTCAACCGCCTGTTGACCGTTGTCTTGCCTGAATCCCAGGTCCCGGGCAAGTTTGACCTGGTATTCAAAGTAAAGCTGGTCGCACTTCCTCCCGCTCAAATAATGTAGCCGGCTTCTGACCCTCCAGATAAAAGATAACGCGTTGCATAGTCCCTGGAACTCATCATTGGACAGGTGCCCGAAAAACTCCAGGTCTCGCGGCTCCTTAAGGTCGTATTTTGCCCGTGCGCCCCAGAGGATGCTATGATAATCTCTCAGACCGCCGAGCCCCTCTTTTAGGTTAGGCTCCAAAAGATAAGAGGAATCTCCGAACCGGGCGTGGCGGCCCTGATTTCTTTCCGCAAGCCACTCTATATACGCGCGTCCGTACCTGTGAAGGACCTTGCCGTGCAATTGTTCCATGAGGTCTGAATAGAGGGAGGAAATGCCGCAAAGAAAGCGCGCGTCAATAAGAGAGGTAAGCACCTCAAAATCGTGGCAGGCCAGTTTCGAACATTCCTTCAAGGTGCGGGTCGCGTAGCCCACGTCAAGGCCGAGATCCCAGAGCGGATAAAATATCTCCTTTACAACGCCTTTGGCCTCGACAGGAATTTTCTTCTTAAAAAGGAGGAGGACATCTACATCAGAATGGAGGCATTGCTCTTTTCTGCCGTAGCCGCCCAATGCGATAATCGCATAGGGGTTCTTGTTCATGCGCATGCGGGGTCCTACAGAACTCTCGGCAAAACTTTCGCGGAAGTAATCATCCAGAATCTCCGCATGCCGTTCCAGAAAACAAGGCTCATCCCCTTTGAGAAAACGGGAGATCAACAGCTCCTTCTTTTCACGCAATACGCTGACTGGGGATTCTTGTTTATTCATATCCGGAAGAGTGAAAAGTCTTTTCCCTTTTTAACCCGTAACCCGTAACTCGCAACTGGACATTTGATAGTCCGCGTCAGTGTCCACAATGAAGCCCGAACAAAATGACCTACACAGCATCCTTCCCTCTCTCGCCTGTTCTTATGCGAATAACCTCATCCAAGGCGCTGACAAAAATCTTCCCATCGCCTAAGGGCCAGGCCCGGGGTCATGAACATAACCAGGGCCGAACAGATAAGAATAAAACCTGTGTCTCCCGCGTTGATCATTTGCAATCCTCCTAACACTCCTAACCCGGATTATTCACGCGTCGAATTGGCTGCAGCTGCAAGGCGTAGTTTGCGAAGCTGTAGCCCAGCTACCGCGAGCGAGCTACAACGCCGCAGATGCAGTAAATTCGGCGCGCCCTCCGGGTGAACAGTTCAGCAGCATAAACAAAAAGGACCTTTACCACTAAATCCAGAGTGCCAATTTCCACCAAGCTCGATTTTGTCAACAAATGTCAGTACTCTAGAATAATTATTCACCTGGTGCTGAACTGTTCATGAATAATTCGGGCTAAAATTTTGCCGCTTGGCAGTGGGCTTACTTATATGGAGGAATAGAGCAAGGCATATGCCACCAATGGGGAATAGACTAATAGATCTATGATATCAGGTAGTTAGTGTTTTGAAATCGAATCGTTGGGATCCAGCTTATTGATACAATATTGTTGAAAAAAAGGAGCGCTAATACAAAAGTGTAGTTTTGGCATTACGATTGCCGGGCCGCTTGGCTTCAATGGCATACTAAGTTATTGACGAGATCATGAGAGATCGGATAACATAAGATAATATCTCCTATTTTCTATTGTATTTTTTTGTATCTTTCAACTTCAAACAACCCACGTGCCAAGGTAGGGGACGCAACCGTTCACGTACTGCACTTTCACAATGAGACCTTTGCAAAACTGCCATTTTCTCGTGATGCGACGTCAGGCTTCGGCTTGGGTCTACAGGCCGTCTACGAGGAGGCTCCGATGATTCTCAGAAAACTGACTACAATAATGGTATTAGCGATGACTGTAGCTCTCGTTTTGGCTTTGTCTCATCAGCCTGTCATCGCCCAGGATCAAACTGGTCGGGAGCGAACTACGGTAGAGATAGGAGAATTAGAAAAAACCATTGAGCTTTTGGAAAATCCTGACGAGGCAAGGAAGGTGGCCACTCAATTGAAGGCTGTGTTAGAGGCAAAACGGCAATTGATTGAGGAAAAGAAAGAAGTAAAAGAACCGAAAAAAGTCCCCGCCAACCTCTTGAAAGTCTACGAATCGTATAAACGTCATATCTTCTCTGTTTTCGAGAAACTCACTTCTGAGATAAAAAGCATTATCCTTATTGTGTTCGCAATAGGTTTGTTGTTTCTCTGGAAGCTTCTCTCTAAAAAACTCTTCCAGGCCAGCGCTACCCTGGAAGAAAAATACCTCGAATCGGAGGAACGCGTAAGTCGTTATGTCAATTTCTTGAGAAAAGCGGGATACGTCTTAATAGTGCTGTTTACTATCCTTATTATGCTTGACATATGGGGGTTCCACACCTATGAATTCATCGCGTCGAATGCCGAATTCGTGTTCACTATTGTCCGCATTCCGATCATTATTGTTGTGGCACTTATAGCGTTTGAACTGGCCAAATTTATTATCAAAAAATTGGAAAAAGAAGCAATGGATCGAATGCTTGCAACCCGGAAGACGCCGGAAGTCGAAGCAGAAAAGAGGGCTACCACCTTAGGGAGAATTTTCAGGAAAATCACCGGCATTACCATTATCGCCGTTACTGTCATGATGATCTTCGCAGAAATAGGCTTTGATATCAAGCCGATCTTAGCCGGCGCAGGGATTCTCGGCCTGGCCGTTGGATTCGGTGCGCAGAATCTTGTGCGTGATATCATCAGTGGTCTCTTTCTTATTGTTGAGAATCGGATTCGGGTAAATGACGTGGCCATCATCAATGGCACAGGAGGCCTGGTCGAGCAGGTGAACTTGCGTACCACGGTCTTGAGAGGGCTGGACGGAGTAGTGCACGTCTTTCCCAACGGGGCGATCAATACACTGTCCAACATGACCCATGAATTTTCATTTTATATCTTTGATGTTGGTGTAGCCTATAAAGAGGATGTGGATAGGGTGATGGGTGTCCTTAAAGAGCTGGGTGAAGAGATGATGCAGGCCGAAGAGTACGGGCCGCTCATTTTAGAGCCACTCGAAATTCTGGGCGTTGATCAATTTGCAGACTCAGCCGTAGTAATCAAGGCACGATTCAAGACCCTGCCCATCAAGCAATGGGTGGTAGGACGGGAGATGAACCGCAGAATCAAGAAGCGTTTTGATGAACTCGGCATTGAAATACCGTTCCCCCACAGAACTTTCTATTTTGGTGAAGCGAGTAAACCTGTAGACCTAACATTGGAAGGGCTGGAAGAGCACAGGGAAGATTTGAAGCAGATGATTCGCGAAGTCCTTCAGGATTTCAAGCCGAAAGGTCTCAACCAGCAAGGGGAATAAGGGTTTACTTCACCCCCCCCATTTTGTTATCCATGACTTCATGTCCAAAAAATTTGCAGTATCGCACATAACCTCTCCAGTAAAAATTCCTGCCGCTTCACTTCGTGCACAATTTGAAACCGGAGATTACATTACGGGCACAAGGTGAAGCGGCAGCTTCAAATATCGCAGTTTTGTAATAACCGCCTTACGAACTACATAATCGGAAGATATTTCTCAAGCTCATACTGACTTACGTGGATTCTGTATTTATCCCATTCTATCTTCTTGTTTTCGATAAATTTGTCGAAGATATGATCCCCAAGGGCTTCTCGCACGAGTTCGGAGTTTTCTACTTCAGAAATCGCTTCATAGAGATTACCGGGCAGGGTACCGATATTTCGTGCCTCCTTTTCTGCTGGTGTCATTTCAAAGATGTCTTCCTCAATCGGATCGCTGAGCGCGTAGCCCTCTTCAATACCTTTCAGACCTGCCGCGAGCATGACCGCAAAAGCAAGATAGGGGTTGCAGGCTGGATCAGGCGACCTGAGCTCAATCCTTGTGGCGACTTCCTTGCCGGGCTTGTACATTGGAACCCGTATCATGGCCGACCGGTTCCTGTTGGCCCAGGAGATATATACCGGCGCTTCATATCCAGGCACCAACCGTTTGTATGAGTTTACCCACTGATTGGTTACCGCGACAATCTCTCTGGCATGCTTCATGACTCCCGCAATATAGCCTTTTGCCATGTCGGAGAGGTGATACTGGCCATTCGCGTCATAGAAAAGATTTGATTTCCCTTTGAACAAGGACTGATGGACGTGCATGCCGCTTCCGTTTTGACCAAAGATCGGCTTTGGCATGAATGTGGCGTAACCCCCTTGTTGTCTTGCTATTTCTTTGACTACTACTCTGTAGGTCATTGTTTTGTCGGCCATTTTGAGCGCTTCATCATATCGCAGATCTATTTCATGCTGGCTTGGCGCAACCTCGTGGTGGCTGTATTCCACCTGGATTCCCATATTTTGCAAGGCAAATATGGTGCTTCTTCTGAGATCGCTCCCCATATCAAGCGGACGCGCGTCAAAATATCCCCCTTCATCAAGACATTCCGTTCCCTTGTTGTCTTTGAAATAGAAGTATTCAAGTTCAGGGCCGACATCCGGGCAACAGGGGCATCCTCACTCTGCCGCCACGGCACGAACGCAAAGGTCTTTATATCAGGTTTTGCGATCATGTCGCTTTCTTGTATCCTGGCAAAGCCCTCGATGGAGGAGCCGTCAAATCCCATTCCTTCGCTCAGCCCCATTTCCAGTTCCGACGGTGTTACGGCAAAGCTTTTCAGTATTCCGAGTACATCGGTAAACCAGAACTGGATAAAGCTCACGTTTTTTTCCTTTACAATTTTCAGTACGTCTTCTTCGGTTTTAATGTTCATCTTTACCTCCCAGGCTATTTGAGACAGTTTCAAAATGTTCCCTTTTGCCCAATCTCTGCGTCAGGCTCAAATTATGATCCTCGAAATACTTCAAGTATTCCTGTGGTTATAATTTTCGCCTTTCTTGACCTTGGACAAAATTGAACGTTTTGAAACTGCCTCATTTGAAAAAATTATGATTTTTTTTACTTCTCATCAGCAAATTGTATACCAAATGCAACAAAGGCGGCAAAGGTATAGAATTAAGTAGGTTTTCTTGCGAAATCGTGCAATTCTTAATGCAACAAAAACCTACAATATTGTATTATTGGGTAGTTCGGCGCTACAATATTGTACGACGCTGTTTGTGAGTTGCGTCACCAAAACAGTTTGCAATAAAAAAATCAAGGAGAACTTTAAGAAAACATATTATGAAGCTTTCCAGAAAAATGAATACCTGGAAAGGCGTTTTGAGGAGTGCGCTAATTTTGTCCAGGTGAATTGAGACCTTTTTACGAGGTCATCAAATCTTATAAATGACTCTGTCTTCGGTAATAATGATATCCACGTACTTATCCGTAGACTCCATTGGTACCTGTTGGACTATCTGACATTCAAAGGCCAAAGCGACCTTTCTCGTGGTGATATTAAGGGTGGGTATGAAACGATCGTAGTATCCTCCTCCCTGGCCGATCCTACCCCCACGTGTATCAAAACCAACGCCGGGGATGATGGCAAGATCGATCTGGTCGACAGGGATCTGTTTTGTCTTGGATCTATCCGGTTCGAGTATGCCTTTATATCCAGGCAAGAGGTCTCGATCAAAGTCTTCAATCTTGAATGGGACGATCTGATGGCTTTTAGTATCTGTCCAGGGTACAATTACTGTTTTCTCGTGGACAAAGCTCTTTCGGATCATTGCTTCCGTAGACACTTCACTCTTGGTTGCAACGTAAAAAAGGACCACTTTTGATTCCAAAAAATTGGCAAAAGAAAAAAGTCTTTTTAAAATGGCAGCGCTTTTTTCGTCCCGTTCTTTTTCGGAAAGCTTGTTACGGTCTTTTAACGTTTGACGGCGGATCTCTTCTTTTCGTATCCTGATATCTTCCATAAAACCCATCTGACAGTTTTTAAAAAAACCTTTTACCAAAATTTGTCATGAAAGTCAAGTGACAATAATTATTGACTAAAATATTGGTTCATGATACCCCGTACTTAGGTAAGTAAACTCGAAATCCGAATATCGAAATTCGAAGCAAATCCGAATATCAAATTTTCAAAACGTAGGAGTGCTTGAAGTGACCTTGATACTCGTTTCGAGACCTTTGCATAACGCGACATTTATGCAAAGGTCTCGTTTCGCTCTTGGGTTGAGGACTCTTGGTCAAGATCATGGGCAGAATGGAGCTGTTATGCTGGAAATAAAATTTGTTCGTCAGAATATAGAACTCGTTAAAGAGGGCATGAAAAAGAGAGGAGATGCCTATGGCCATGAATTAGAGCTTTTCTTGAATCTTGATTCAGAGCGGCGGTCGATTCTCTCAGAGGTCGAGAAGTTAAAGCATGAGCGGAATGTTGTTTCAGACGCTATCGCCCGGATGAAGAAAGAAAAGAAGGATGCTAACGAAGAAATAGAAAAGATGCGCGTAGTTTCTCGAAATATAAAGGGACTGGACGAACGACTCTCTGAAAAGGAGGAAGCGATTTATAAGATCCTTATGACTCTTCCCAATATCCCTCATTCTTCTGTCCCAGAAGGCCGGGACGAGTCCGACAACCCTGTTATAAAAAGGGTGGGGACTCCTCCTAACTTTGATTTTAAGCCGCTCGACCACTGGACTATTGGTGAAAACTTAGGGATACTTGATTTTAAGAGGGCGGCCAAGATTGCTGGTGCAAGATTTGTCCTTTATTTTGGGCAAGGCGCACAACTGGAACGAGCTCTAATAAATTTTATGTTGGACATTCAGACAGGCCATGGTTATCGTGAAGTTCTTCCTCCGTTCATGGTTAACCGCACATCTATGACGGCTACAGGACAGCTTCCCAAGTTTGAGGAAGACCTTTTTAAGCTGGAAGGGTGGGACTTTTTCCTTGTCCCCACGGCAGAGGTCCCTGTAACCAATATTCATCAAGGAGAGATTCTGGATGAGGCAGCTCTCCCCCTGTATTATACCGCTTATACCCCATGTTTTCGTTCAGAGGCAGGCTCTTACGGCAAAGATACCCGGGGCCTAATTAGGCAACACCAGTTCAACAAAGTGGAATTGGTCAAGTTTACCACTCCCGAGACCTCTTATGATGAACTGGAAAAACTCCTGCAAAATGCTGAAACAATTTTACAGCGTTTAGAGATCCCCTATCAGGTGATCACGCTTTGTACGGGTGACCTTGGTTTCTCGGCCGCAAAAACGTATGACATAGAGGCGTGGCTGCCGGGACAGGAGCTATACCGCGAGATCTCTTCTTGCAGCAATTTCGAAGACTTTCAGGCAAGAAGAGGAAATATTCGTTTCCGAAGAAAGGGGAAGAAAGGAACGGAACTGGTTCATACATTGAACGGCTCAGGGCTTGCCGTAGGCCGCACGCTTGTCGCGATCCTCGAAAATTATCAGCAGCCCGACGGGACCGTTATCATTCCAGAAGCATTGAGGCCGTATATGGGGGGAGCGGACCGCATCATTTCTATATAAAATTGAAGCTATTTATTTCACCGCAAAGACAACTCAGATTTTGATTAAAAGGTTAACCTATGAAACCCGAAAATTTCCCAAAAAAGATTCAACCCTATCTTCTGCCGAAGATTGGAGGAGAGGTAATCTATCGATGTCTAAAATGCAATGCAGAATTTGATATCGACCAACTTCTTTACACTTGCCCTAAGTGTGGCAGTGTTCTCCTTTTGGAAGATAAGCTTTTCGAACAACTGAGAATCATTCCCGGCGATATCTGGCGCAAGGTCTTTGATTATAGAAAAATGCTTAATCTGCCCGCGCTTAAAGGCATTTATCTATACCACGAGTTTATCGGACCGACACTTCCGCTCGATTCCATAGTCTATCTGGGTGAAGGGAATACTCCTATTGTTGAGGCAAATGTCCCGCTCCAAAAGGAGGTTGGGTGTAAGTTTTACTTTAAAAACGACGGGCAGAATCCGAGTGCTTCTTTTAAGGATCGGGGTATGGCGAGCGCCCTTAGCTACATCAATCATATGATCAAAACAGGGACTGTTTCGGAAATTTTAGCGGTTTGCGCATCAACAGGAGACACCTCCGCTTCTGCCGCCCTTTATGCCTCTTATTTACAACCGCAGATAAAATCCGCCGTGCTCTTGCCCCACAAGAAGGTGACTCCGCAACAGCTTGCCCAGCCCCTGGGAAGTGGGGCTATGGTCTTCGAAACCCCCGGTGTTTTTGATGACTGTATGAAGGTAGTTGAGGCCCTTGCGGATGATTACAACGTCGCGCTTTTGAACTCAAATCTTATTCTTATGAAATTTCCCAGCAATTCGATTACAAACTGGATAAAAAAACCGTTGTGGTTCCTATAGGGAACGCGGGTAATATCACAGCGATTATGAGTGGGTTTTTGAAGTTTTTTGAAACAGGAATTATAGATACATTGCCAAAGATTGTAGGGGTACAGTCCGTTCATGCCGATCCTGTGTACCGGTATTATCTGGAACCGGATATAGATAAGCGCGCTTTTAAACCGGTAACTGTAAAACCGAGCGTAGCCCAGGCCGCCATGATCGGCAATCCTGTTTCGATGCCGAGAGGGGGTAATTTGGTTGAAAAATACAATAAAAAGGCTAAAGGACAAAAGGTCTTTTTTGTAGAGGTGACCGAACAGGCGATCATGGACTGGCAGCTTACAGCCAACAGGAACGGACACATTGTTTGCACTCAGGGCGGTGAGACACTTGCCGGGTTGGTTGAGGCGATAAACTCCGGAGCCTTACAAAGGGATGAAGAGGTAATTCTTGACGCGACCGCCCATTCTCTGAAGTTTTCGGGTTTTCAGGAGATGTACTTTAATGATACATTTCCTGAAGCTTTTGAGATTGTGCCAAGGCGAGAACTTCAAAACTCCCCGCGTCTGGTTCGTCCAAGCGGATTGAAGGAAGTGCCGGAGCCTGGCAAGCAACTGTCACCGGAGCAATTCGAAGAGTTTGTCCGGCTTACTACAGAAGAAATAGCGTCAATTCTTAACTTGAAGAAAAAGAAGAAGGCGTAACGTAGCTGGACCAGAGGACATGCTCCACCTCATGCATGAGATCGGCTAAGTTCCTGTTTTTTATATAACAAAAGGCAAGATCAAACATTTCCTCTTCCGAGAGTCCTTCATATGGCGGGGCGCCTGTTACCTGGCTTACAACACGTTCCACAGTCCGCAACTTATTGCTCATCTCCTCAAACTCTTCCTCTTTTACAAGAACTTGCTTGCCATGGTGGTGAGCGATAGGGAGTATTACACTTGTTTTAACGATGAGGAGGTCTCTTATGTTGAGCGGAATATAAAATGCCTTATATCCGGCAAGCCGTAAAAATTGATTATAGATTTCGAACAGAACAATCATTGTTGCCACCTCCTTGTAGCCCGGTTGGGATATTCCCGTCGCTCTTATAATTACTATTCGGAAGAAGGCTTTGAAATATTAACCGTTTTGTATAACTTCCTTTTGCAAGTATCTTGCCAGCTTAGCCAGAAATGTGTCTAACAACTTTAGATCGTTATGCTTTTGGTTGTATTCTGGGTAGATATGCAAACGTATGTGAGGTGCAATTTTGATATTTTTTCAGGGTGGGTGTCAAAATTTTTACTCGTGTCCATCCAGAAATGGTAGATTTTGTTCCAAGACAAGGCCGCACAAGGATTTTCATCCGAGGTGTAGCAGCGCTACATCGAGGGTTAAAATCCGCGGAGAACGCCGTATTGGGACAAAACATGCCATTTCTGGGTGGACACTAATTTATTCTCTCTATAGCCCCCTTGGTCATTCTGTAAGTACAGTTTGTTGTTTCCTTTAATAGCTGTTCGTCATGAGATGTGATGATGTAGGTGTGAAAATGATTTTTTAAGATCGCTGTTATCTTTTTTGTGACATCGCTGTCTAACCCTGCTGTTGGTTCATCAAGCAACAAAACTTTCGGATTCATCGCCAGTACAGTGGCAAATGCTACAAGTCTTTTTTCTCCTCCTGAAAGATTGTAAGTTACCCGCTGTTCAAAACCGGACATTCCTAACTTTGCAAGGGTCTCCTTTACAATGGCTTTTGCTTCCTTGGGGGATTTGCCGAGATTGAGCGGACCAAAAGCGATGTCTTCGGCCACGGTGGGGCTGAAGAGTTGATCGTCAGAGTCTTGAAACAGCAAACCGATTTTTTCTCTAACTTCCCGAAAAGCCGGTTCTATCTTTCTGATCTCACCCAATATGTTGATCTCACCTGCTAACGGCTTTAGCAACCCCATAATAATATGGAACAGTGTTGTCTTGCCACTCCCATTGGGACCTACCAGACCGACTCGGTCACCTTCGGACAACGTAAAACTGATTTTTTTAAGCACATCAGGTCTTGTGTGATAACCGAAGGTTATATCTTTTAATGTGACTATTGTATCGTGTGCAGCCATTGAAACAATATTAACCCCATTATATAGAAACACATAATCAGACCCAGAACAATGTCGGATCGGGTCAAGCAAAGGTAATCGAGTACCCAATATTTTTCTTTAAATCCCCTGCATAACATAGCATTGTAAATTTTATTTGAACGATCGTAGCTTCTCAGGAGGAGAACACCGACGAGATAGGCGTACGTTCGATAGGTATGGAGATTGGTCTTGGGTCTAAAACAGCGTATTTTAAGTGCGTGGTCCAGCTTATGATATTCGAGATGAATCACATGTACGTATCGGTAGCAAAATAAGAATAAATGGACTAGTTTGTCAGGCAAATACAAGCGATTCAATGCATGGACAAGTTTGGGCATGGGCGATGTCGCAAGAAACGCTATACAGGCAAGGATGATAGCGTTTGATTTTAGCGTTATCAAAAGAGCATGATTGATTCCTTCCTGAGACGCCTTGAGTGGCCCCAACGAAAAAACTGTTTCGCCGGGATATGTAAAGGGGAGAAAGAACCAAAGGAAGAGAATAAAACCGTTGACGATGAGAAGACGCCACCCAACTTTTTTGAGGTCGAGTCGGGCGGCAATGATTACAACTGCGGGGAGAAAAAAAGCAGACAGCGCTATTGAATGACTAATTGCTGTTGCAACCACAATCGAAAAAGAAACCGCCACGATGACCTTAACTCTTGGGTCAAGTCTATGGAGAAATGAGTTCCCTTCTGCAAATTCTTCTATATTCATTGATAAATAATTAGCCACGAATGAACACGAATTTGTGTCAATTCGTGGCTGAATAGCTACTTATTTTTTTTGTTTCTAAAAAGGATTACAAGCCCCATGATCCCGAAAATATAGCCTATTCCTCCTACTACCTCCGCAAGTGATGGGCCACGGCCTTGCTCAATTTTTGCGAGTGTCCTTTTTATCGGTGCTAATTTTTTATCAAGAGACTCTTCTATTAAGGATTGCAGGTGTGTTGTGTCTACTCCGGCCGTATTTGTCTTAACGTCTCCCTGGTCCACGATACGAGAAGCTTGCATAGTAGGTGTATCCGGTTTCGTTGCACTTACAGAATCGGGGAATTCTGTTTTCTTAAGAACATATTCTGCCCTGTGCCCCATGCTTGCTGTAAGAACGATCCTCAAATCGTCATGTTGGGGGATCTTAAACGAAAAAAGCCCCTCTTTATCGGTCTTACCTTCCAACAGTCTATTCCCTTGCTCGTCAAACACCGTAACTGTCGATTTTATGCACTTCTTTCCATCATTGAAATAACTTTCGGTAAAAACGGTATCACCTTCTACATAGGCAAATATATTTACCTTATGGGCATGGGCCGGCTCTATTGTGGCAAGGATTGCAAGGAGTATACAGACACATATTACCTGCAATAGTGATGAACCTTCTGATTTATACGGCATGTTATACTGACACATAAGGCGCGTCCAACATTTCGGGTTTTACTTTTCGCAAGAAACTTACACAGGAAACTGTAAGGATGCCCTCAGTAACCATAACCGGAATATGTGCAAGTACAGCAACCTGGCCGGCTGCAAGAAACGGTTCTCCAGTTGCCAACAGCGCTGTTGCAACCATAATACATGTTAGGAGTACACTGAAAAAACCACACGAAAACGCTGATGCTACCATGATCCAGGATCTGTTACTTTTTACTCCTT
This sequence comes from Deltaproteobacteria bacterium, assembly GCA_019314005.1. The sequence continues at coordinate 18,591 of JAFDAE010000043.1, forward strand.
CGCGGAAAAAGTAGTAGCAGAGTACAGCCGGGATAGCCATATTGCATGTGTTGACACCAAGCGTTGTTAATCCGCCGAACTGAAAAAGGATCGCCTGCAAAGCAACCGCAAGCAATATGGCCGGGAAGACGGTCCAGCCCAACAACAATCCGGCAACTCCATTCAAAATCATGTGAACGCTGGACAGCCCTATGGGGATATGGATTAACGAAGCAAGAAAAAAGGCAGAAGCCAACACTGCTACCTTGGGGAGCTTGTTATAATCCATTTTTTTCAAGCCGATACTAACACCGGCAACACATACAGCCGCTCCCGTGATTAACACGGGCGCTGACAATACCCCTTCGGAAATATGCATATTATCTGCTTTCTAATATAGGAATTAATTGACTATTGATGATTGAAGATTGACTATTAAGGGAGCTTCCGCCAATTTTCAATCGACAATCGACAATCGACAATCGACAATCTTCAATCCCCTATTTCATGTCATGGGTTCTTACCCATATCACAGCCCCTATCTCCACCGATTTTTCTTCACCGTTGTGTTTTATCTTTTCGTCATCCTCGTTCAGGGCCGCAAACCCCCACCATCCAGCTTTTGGCATTGCATAGGTAAATACACCATTCTGATCAGCCTTGACGACCTGAGTAATCATCGGGTCTGCAGGCCATTTTACCTTGCTGTCTTTATTGTAATACTCTACTTCAATTTCCGCATAAGGGACTGGTTTCCCTTTTACTTTTACTATACCCTGAAAGACATTCCCTGTCCATAGCCCATAAGGTCTGGTCAAGGGAACTATTTCTGTTTTTAGTCCGACTTCTTCGTCCCAACCTTGTTCCATACCGAGGGAATTCACTATTACCTTAGTATAATGGACTATAAAACAATCCTCGGCTGGTTCCCAATAAGGTTGCGGCTCAACATAAAATATATGGTCCCCCGGGCGCTTGATTTTATAGGTTGCTTCCCACGTGGAAAAGCCTTTTGCCTTTTTCTCCTTAAGAGTACTCAGTAGATCGTTCCTTTGGCCTTTGATAAACACACCAAACTGGGCAGGCTTTACCATGTTCATATAACCCCCTTCCATGGGGTGTATAAACATGACATTTAGAGAAATGTTTTTATTGTCTGATTGAGTAACCATATCATCTGATGGTATGACCATACCAAAGTGGGCGTAACTGGCTGTAATCATGGACAACAGCATAGTAACAGCGCATAGTATGATTAAAGACATTCTAACCTTTTTCATTTTTTCCTCCTTTTATTCGAGTCCGGTTGTATCAATTTGTAGCTAACTATAAAATAAAAAAACCACGACAGGGATCATCTCATCTTCTGATGAGTCGAGACCTTTGCAAGGGTCTCGATTTGAAACCTTCGTGGTTTATTTAAAAATTTGCTTTGGTTGACTTTAAAAAGGCATTTCAATGCCTTATTATAATGAATACCATTAATAGAATAATTTTATTCTGTTGTCAATCCCCTAAGGGTGATTTTGTCGTGGAATTTCCCGTTCATAAATCGATTGCGCTAAACTTTTTGGTTAAAAATCCGATAAATAACAATGAGGAGAGGTTTCACTAAAAGGCACTACTTGTCCAAAAACCAAGGATAAAGGGGAGAGTACGATGATCAACGGAATTTACTCAGCAATATCAGCGTTAAAGGTCTTTGAAAAAAAGTTGGGTACTGCTGCCAACAATATAGCCAACGTCAATACTCAGGGATTCAAAGCGAGTCGTGCAAGTTCCCAAGAGGTCTCAACTCAAGATGTGTCTGCTTCTTCAGGGACAGCGCAGGTGGGGCGAGGTACAACCCTGGGGACAGTTTGCGAAGATTTTTCTCAGGGCTCGTTTGAATCAACCTCTTCAACAACTGACATGGCTATAGGGGGAGATGGATTTTTTATAGCCGAAGCGCCGGAAGGAAGAACTTATTATACAAGAGACGGACAATTTAACTTTGATAAAGATGGCACATTTGTTACTACTGCAGGTCATGCCATACAGGGATGGCAGATTGATCCGAATACCGGCGGGGCGCAGGGTGCGATTCAAGATATTACTTTAGGTTCATTTACATCTCCTCCGGAAGAGACAACCGTCGTAAAAAACATTATCAATCTTAATGCCAACTCAGAGGACAAATCAGTTGGAGTAAACGCCCTTGCAAATGCATGGGATGGAGATAATCCCGCCGGGGAGTATATGGCTAACAATGCATATGAGTACCAAACATCAACAAAGGTATACGACAGCGTTGGTGCAGCACATGACATTACATCCTATTTTGACAAGACGGGGACTGATTCTGTGTGGGAATTCATTGTCACCGCAAATCCAGCCGAGGACCTAAGACCCGGCGCTACAGGTGATAACCTCGGTTTATTGGCTCGGGGGACCTTAACGTTTAACAATTCCGGCGCTGTATCGGATATGACTATGGATATTAATGACGGGGCCGGCAACTGGACATCTCAAAATGTCGCTACGGACCTTAAAAATGGCCATTTTACTTTTAATCCTGACTTCTTGGGCGCAACGGACGGCTCGACCGAAATGTCGATTCGGCTCGATTTTGGTTCTTTTTATAATGGTTCTTCATGGGTTAATGATGCATCTTCATCAACACAGTATTCTGCTTCATCCAATACTGTCTATTCGTCTGCCGACGGATATGGGTCCGGCGATCTTGAGGCGGTTGCCGTCAGCACTGACGGTGTGATTACCGGTAGCTACAGCAATGGCCAGGTCATGGGCCTTTATCAGGTGGCGATTGCCAAATTCAATAATCCGCAGGGACTTAAAAAAACCGGAAACAATCTTTACACACAGACCAACGAATCAGGCGACGCCATTACCGGCCAGCCAGGGACAAACGGCCTGGGAAGTATTGCACCAAACGCATTGGAACAATCGAATGTTGACATTGGAAAGGAGTTTGTAAATATAATCTTGATAAAAAGAGGTTTTCAGGCTAATCTTAAAATAATTTCTGCCGAAGATGAAATGATAGGAGATCTATTGAACATTATTTCGTGACATAAAAGAGCAATGGTTATAACCGACGATAAAACCATCCAGGACATCTTAAAAGCGAGCAAAAACATTGCGGTGGTAGGATTAAGCCCAAAACCTCATCGTGATTCGTTTCTGGTGGCCCATTACATGCAGGAACAGGGCTACCGTATTATCCCTGTTCGCCCCAAGGCAAAGGAGATCCTTGGAGAAATTGTCTACCCTGATTTAACCCATATACCCAACCCCATAGATATTGTTAACGTATTCAGAGCTCCGGATAAGATAATGCCTGTGGCTGAAGAAGCTGTTAAAGTCAAACCGAAGATGTTTTGGATGCAGCTTGGGATTGAAAATAATGATGCCGCACGGTTATTGGCCGATGCCGGGGTTACTGTAGTAATGAATAGATGTCTAAAAATCGAACATATGAAAATGCAGGGTAAATACATAGGAACTTCAATTTAAACCATTGGATGCCAGGAAGTAATTACTCGCAAAACGGATTACTTTTGATACTTATTAGCAATAACGTTTTGAGACCTTTGCATAATGCGACATTTTTCCGTCAGGCAAGGAAGGTGAAAAATTTAACCGGAAGAATACATTGGGTATTTTGAGGATTCAATTTTGAAGCCTGACGCCGCATCACGGGGAAATGGCAGTTATGCAAAGGTCTCGTTTTCATGTGCAACATTAAACAACTAAATAGCGGTTACAGCACAGCTTAGTACTATTATGGGGTTTCAACATTCTTTTATGGTAGAGTCATATGCAATGACTGATGTCGGCAAGGTGCGTTCCGGCAATGAAGATGATTTTGTAATAGACGACACGTGCGGTGTGTATGTTGTATCAGACGGCATGGGAGGCCATCAGGCCGGAGAAGTTGCCAGTCAGCTTGTGGTAACTACCATTCGGGACTACATAAAACAATACAGGCTTGGAGAGAGGAATGAAAAGCTGTTGCGGGCCAATTATGACAGCACTCTTTCCGAACCTGCAAATATAGTGTACAGCGGTATCAAGCTGGCCAATAAGATTGTTTTTAATATGTCGCAGAGAAAGGCCAATTGCAAGGGGATGGGCGCAACCGCGGTGGCACTTGCGGTTTTTGACGATAGAATTATAACAGCAAATGTAGGAGATAGCAGGATCTATTTGATAAGAGGAAATAATATAGAATGCCTTTCCAGCGACCATACGTTAGCGTATGATCAACTACGCGAAGAACTTATCCGGGAAGATGAGTTTGAGAATTCGCCTTATAAACATGTACTGACTCGTGCCGTTGGTGTGGAGGATAATGTAGAACCGGAGGTCTGTGAGTTTCAGGCCTTGCCTGGTGACCGTTTTCTCCTATGCTCGGACGGGTTGACCAATATGGTGGATGACTCCAAAATTTTGGAGGTTGTGACTCATCAAAATATACCTGAAAAAATATGTCGTAAACTTGTTGGAATAGCCAATAAAAATGGGGGCCTTGACAATATCACAGTACTATTGCTACATTTTGTTAATGGACAGTTTTATTGGCTTCGTTCTTTATTTTCTAAATTACTTCGGAGGGGTTGATAGTGGCAAAGCTAGTCTTAAAATTTAAGGACGTTGAAATAAGAACATATCCCTTCACAAAATCAGGCATAACCGTTGGACGCAATGAGGATAATGATATTGTCGTCAGTAACATGGCGGTTTCCGGGTATCATGCCAAACTCGATACGGTGGGAAATAATTTTTTCCTGACTGATTTGCAGAGTATGAACGGGACTTATCTCAATGATCGCAAGATTGTGAGCACTAAACTGTCGAATAAAGATAAGATCACTATTGGAAAACATATCATTGAATTCTATATGGAGGATGCAGAGCAAAAAAAGAGTGATGCCACATCAGAGTTTGATCAGACCATGTATTTGGATACCCAGAAAGCCAAGGAGTTACGGGCTAAATCTAAAGGGCCTAAAGAGAGCCAGAAAAGGGCTGTTGTCGCTCAAGTGAAGCAACGGACAGGCGTCATTACATTTATATCCGGCGGCGAAGGAGAGATTGTACTTAAAAAGAAGTTGATCAAGATAGGTAAAGATGAGACCTGTGATATTATAGTTTCCGGAATGTTTGTTGCTGGTACCGCGGCTACCATTAGCCTCAGGCCGTCGGGTTATGCTATCACCTTTGCCGGCGGCATGGCCAAATTAAAAGTTAACGGCAAGACAGTCAAGGATAGCGTATTCCTAAAAGAATTCGATATGATTGAATTAGGCTCTGCCAAGATGCAATTTTATATCAAGTAAGGATAATTATAAAAAAATCTGACCCCTTCTCACCTACAGGACCAATCCCACGTTAGCAAATTCTATTTTGAACAGAGATAAGTAAGCATTGCTAATGCCTTTCTGTACAGTTTTTTATTGCAAATCTTGATCGAAATCTTAATTCATTATCATGATTTCCTATTTGACTTCTCCTCTGTTTTGATGAAAAGTTGCTCAGAAAATTATTTGTTTGTTGCCGGTTGCTTATTTTTTGCGAAGGACTACGGACCACTGACAACGAACATCGAAGATTTTAGACATAAGGAGACTACGTCATTATGAAGGAACTCGATTGCAGAGGCCTTGCCTGTCCAAGTCCGGTATTGAAAACCAAAGAACTGGTTGACTCTGGTGCACATGAAATTTCAGTGCTTGTCGATAACGAGGCGGCAAAGGAGAATGTCTCGCGTTTTCTGGTCAACCAGGGTTTTGATGTAACGATTGAAGCCGGCTCAGGCGGTTTCATGGTCATTGCTGTCAAGCAGAAAGAATGTGAGACCTGCCGGGTCATGTCCGATGCAGAACTTGGTGCGGAAGCCAAAAAAATTACGGTAATGGTGACTACTAACCGCATGGGGTTCGGAGACAATGAGCTGGGATTAAAGTTAATGATCAATTTCCTGGCGACCTTAAAGGAAATGGGCAAAGACCTATGGTGCCTGATATTTGTCAACAACGGAGTCAAACTTACCATTGAAGGCGCCGAGTCCCTTACAACGATTAAAGAGCTGGAGCGCTCAGGGGTGCGTGTAATGGTCTGTGGCACCTGTCTTGACCACTTCAATTTGCTTGATAAAAAACAGGCAGGAGAGACGACCAATATGCTCGATATTGTAACCAGCCTTCAGATCTCAGACAAGGTAATCAATTTATAAAATTTTTTATAGCCATTACCTCTCGCAGACAGTTAACCATACCTGAGCTTATTCCCAAATTATTCGTGAATAATCCGCGATAGCTTTCATACACAACCCCCCCTCACCCGGTGGGGTGGGGTGGGGGAATATGATTAAAAAAATTGGTGTTTTTTGTGTAAAGTTTTTTCGGCCGGTACCGATGAAGATCAATAATGGCCTTAGGCCCTTATCAGGGCCCCGGTTTTCCCGGGATAGCCGTCCTGTCATAAAATACGCGATCAAACATATGGGAACAAGGAGAGGAAAATAAAAAATGAAGGTTAAGATAGCAACCAAACTCGGTATCGGGTTCCTGATTCCTTTGTTTTGCATGTTGAGCATTGGTATGTGGGCATACCTAACCAATCTTGGCTCAGAATCAAGAGCAGTACTAACCAGGGATGAGAGCGTAGTGTTTCAGATGATTGCCCAGCGCATGAAGACTGATGTTATACAGGTGCAGCAGTGGCTTACGGATATTTCTGCGACACGCGCAATGGATGGGCTGAATGACGGCTTTGATATGGCGGAGGAGCACAGGCAAACCTTCCTTGGTGGGTTAAAGAAATTCAAGGAGATGTATACCCTCGAAAACCACCGCAAGGGACTCGACACACTTGAGAGGTTGAAAACGCAATTCGAGGAGTATTACACAGTCGGCACGAAGATGGCCCAGGCCTATATAGATGGTGGGCCCGCCGAAGGGAACAAACTTATGGGAAAGTTCGATACAGCGGCAGAGGCACTGTGGGGTTCCCTCAATCCGTTGGTAGAGGAACAGGCTGGGGAGCTGAAAGAAAGCATGGATGGAATAGTTGCATCGATAAAACGCGTTAACGCGGGTGTAGTAATCATAGGATTTATCGCGCTTATACTAACCAGCCTTGTTGGCTTTATTGTAGCTCGCGGAATTACTCGACCGGTTAATCACCTGCGCTACGTGGCAGAAAAAATGTCCAAGGGAGATACCTCGGTCTCAATTGATGTTCAAACAAAGGATGAGACCGGTGACCTGGCAGCATCATTTAAGAAAATGCTTTCAAATCTGAAGGAGACAGCCCATGTGGCCGAACAGATCTCCGACGGTGACTTGACCGTCAAGGTGGAAGTCCTTTCAGACA
>JAFDAE010000044.1 GCA_019314005.1 Deltaproteobacteria bacterium
GTCAGATAATAAAAACCATTCAGGCAGCATGGCCCATCTTAGAAGTGGGCCTTTGAATAAGGAGAGGGTGTGGCCTGTTTAGCTACACCTTTTTACATTTAAGATGGGTATTACAGTATCAGATTTGGTCGATGTTATGGAAGAACTGGCCCCCAGTTCTCTTGCCGAGTCATGGGATAATGTGGGTCTTCAGGTAGGGAGTTTTAACCAACCAGTAAATAAAGTGATCGTTGCTCTTGACCCAACACCAGCCGTAGTTTCATCCGCCTGTTCGCAAGAGACTGATTTACTGATTACACATCATCCACTTATTTTTCATCCCGTCAAAAGCGTTAATCTTGATCTATATCCCGGCAATATCATAGGGGAAGCGATTAAAAATGGGTTGGCGATCTATGCTGCTCATACTAACCTGGACAGTTGTATAGGTGGTGTCAATGATATTATGTCTAGTAGGCTAAAGCTTCGCAACGTCAAGGTGTTAAGGCCTGTACAGACCGACTCTTTTCCTAATGCTGATGTGGGATTAGGACGTGTAGGCGATCTTGAGGAGCCGATAGGCTTAAAAAAATTTGCTGAGAAGGTTAAGCAAGAACTTAACTTGAAAAGCATAAAGGTTGTCGGGAAGCCGGATACTGTTATAGAGCGTGTATGTATCTGTTGCGGGAGTGGCTCGAGTCTTTTAAAAGATTTTTTGGCTTGCGGCGCGGATACTTATGTAAGTGGAGACCTGCATTATCATGACGGTCGGACTGCAGAAATTGTGGGCAAGACGCTCATTGACATTGGACATTTTTATTCAGAGCATCTGATCGTGGCCGCGCTTGCTACAATTTTGGAGCAGGCTTCTTTAAAGAAGGGTTGGGACCTGCAGGTGATACCTTATCCTAATGAAAGAGATCCTTTTACTATTATTTAACGGAGGTTTTTTTGGAAAAGCAGCTTCAGTTATTGGCAGAACTACAGGAGATTGACATTAAAATAGAGCAACTGCGAAAAAATATAACCCAAAAGCCGCTAAAGATCGAAAAATTGCGGGCTGAATTCAACGCATTTGAAAGAAAAATAGAAGATGAGGCGGCCAAACAGGATAAGCTTGAAAAAGAGAGGCGTAGTTGCGAACTCGAATTGAAAGAAGGTGAAGCGAGAATTGTAAAAAGTAAAGAAAACCTGATGAATATCAAATCGAATAAAGAGTATAAGGCCGCCGTAAAAGAGATAGCCGCTATCGAAAAGGCCAACAAGAAGATTGAAGACAGGATATTATTGTACATGGAAGATATTGAAAAGGCAGAAGCCGGGCTTGCTGAAAAGAAAAGAGAGGTGGCTGGGCGTAAAGATGACTTAGAAGCACAATGCAAAGAGATTGAAGACGATATTCATCAGGATGAGCAGCAATTGGCCTCCATTATGGAGAGTCGGAACCAATTGATCGGGAGGACCGATCAAGAGCTTGTTAAAAAGTACAATCAGGTACAAGAACGTGGCGTAATGCTGGCCGTTGCTCGTGTTAAGAATGCCGTCTGCTTTGGTTGCAATATGAATATCCCGGCGCAGTTGTATAATGAATTGCAAAAGTTCGATTCCATAAGATTTTGTCCGAATTGTAGGCGTATAATGTATTATAAAAAGGAAGAATAGTTGTTAAAATTGTCAGAGTAGCCCAAATGATCGCCGGCGTTTTTGAGATAAAGAACGCTGGAGGAAAGTCCGAGCTCCACAGGGCAGGGTGCTCCGTAACACGGAGTCGTGGTGACGCGAAGGAAAGTGCCACAGAAAGGAAACCGCCCTGCGAGTTAGCGTGTCTAACTCCCAGGGTAAGGGTGAAAGGGTGCGGTAAGAGCGCACCAGTTCTCCAGGCGACTGGGGAGGCTTGGTAAACCCCACCCGGAGCAAGACCAAATAGGAGAGCGTTTGAGGGCGGCCCGTCCAAAGCTCTCGGGTTGGTTGCTGGAGGTGTCGAGTAATCGACATCCTTAGAGGAATGATCATTGTTCCGTAAAGGGTGACCGATACGGAAAACAGAACTCGGCTTATGGTCTGCTCTGACAATTTTTCAAGTATTTTAACTGCTCAGCCACGAATTGACACGAATGGGCACGAATAAAGAAAAGATTCCCAGAATTGATTCTGCCTTATTTGTGTAAATTCGTGTTCATTCGTGGCTAAGTATTTGTCAAACAATTAAAAACAACGGGGGTAAATTATGCTCCGAATTGAAAATCTAAGAGTTGAGGTTGGAGGAAAAGAGATCCTCAAAGATGTAAATCTGGAAATCCCTCCAGGCGAGACTTACGTGCTTTTTGGGCCCAACGGCTCAGGCAAAACAAGCCTTATGATGACTATAATGGGCTTTTCCGGATACAATGTCACAGGGGGCAAGATCATATTTAAGGGGCAGGATATTACTCATATACCGATCCATGAACGCGCAATGCTCGGCATTGGTGTCTCATTTCAAAGGCCTCCTACGATACATGGCCTTAAGACACGTTCCATGGTGGAATTATGTGGCAAGAATACCGAGACCGATGTGGAGAATCTTGCAGCGTCATTAAACCTGACTGAATTTTTGGACAGAGATGTCAATGAAAATTTTTCAGGCGGGGAGATCAAACGGTGTGAGCTTCTTCAATTGATGGCGCAGGAGCCGGACCTGATTTTGCTTGATGAACCGGAATCCGGTGTTGATCTGGTAAATATAAGCCTTGTCGGCGAAGCTATCAATCGGCTTCTGGGGCGAAGGCTTGCCCCCCCCAAAGGCGAGTGTCATAGAAACTTCATAGAGAAAAAGGCCAAGTCAGCCTTGGTAATAACACACACCGGGTATATTCTTGACTACATTACCGCTGATAAAGGGCAGGTCCTTTATGATGGGGTTATTTGTTGCAGAAGGAATGCGCGGGAGATCCTGAAATGGGTCCATGAATACGGCTATAAGGAGTGTGTACAATGCACAAATTAGATAAGAAGGCCACAAACATTCCAATAGAAGCGCCGACCTTTAATCAGGATGTTGATTTGAAACGGTATTCAGATCGATTAGAAGAGCATTCTTATGTTGATGATCTTGCCGAGATAAACACCGCAGATACTGAGCAAATGTTAAAAGTGGGTGTAGATACAAGGGGAAAAGATCGGGCCGGGACTTTTATACAGAAGGACAGCTCTGTTTTGCACTGTAAGGCGAAACAGGACGGGGTTGAGGTTATGGGTATCTCCCAGGCGATCAAAAAGCATGATTGGCTAAAAAATTATCTCTGGAAGGGGGTTTCACCAGATGCTGACAAATACACTCTCCAGGCAAAACTTAAGCCGACAGAAGGATATTTTATCCGGGTGTTGCCGGGCGTTAAGACGGAATATCCCATACAGTCATGTCTTTACATCGCCAAGGAAGATTCCGCCCAGAACGTTCACAATATTGTCATTGCGGAAGAAGGTTCGGAACTTCACATTATTACAGGCTGTGCTACAGCCCCCCATGTAGTGTCGGGACTCCATGTGGGGGTCTCAGAGTTTTATATCAAAAAGGGGGCAAAGCTGACCTTTACCATGATCCACAATTGGGGGAAGGATGTGGCGGTACGCCCCCGAACAGTCGCATATGTTGAAGAAGATGGAGTGCTGGTATCAAACTATATTAGTTTAAAACATGTAAGAACACTCCAGATGTACCCCACGACTTTCTTAAACGGCAAGGGAGCGGTTGCCCGGTTCAGCAGCGTGTTGGTAGCCCCAACCGGTAGTCATTTGGACATAGGTTCCCGCGTTGTTTTGAACGCGCCGGAAACTCGGGCTGAGATCATTTCACGAGCTATTACCACAGGGGGGACCATTATCGCTCGGGGACACTTGACAGGGAAATATCCCGGCGTAAAGGCGCACTTAGAGTGCAAGGGGTTGATTCTCTCGGATGGCCTCATACATGCCATCCCGGAGCTGGAGGGGCATGTGGCCGGCGTTGAAATGTCCCACGAGGCCGCTGTCGGCAAGATCGCCCGTGAAGAAATTGAATATCTGATGGCGCGTGGGCTTGATGAAGAAGCGGCAATTTCAACGATTGTTCGAGGATTTTTAAATGTCGATATTGAGGGTCTTCCGCCTTCTCTAAAAAAAGAGCTCGACATAGCTATTGCAGAAAGCGAGAAGGACATGTTTTGATGGAGCTAAGTTCTTCACATTGTTTGCCGGAATAAATATGGACGACCCTATTTTTAAAGAAAAAATCGACATATTTTCACATGATTATCTTAAATGTTGCAAGTACCTGTGTAAGGTGGAGCCCGTTAGGGAGAACTTTACGAAAAAACTTTATGCAGAAATGGTTGCATCCTCCAAGTTGCTGGAGGATTTCTTAGATTTTCATGGGGCAAAGAATAGTAATGATTGGTATTTTTACAGGGAATTAGTTGCTTCTGTGCGGAATCTTGCGGCGGTTTCTTATTCCCAAAAACATATATTTAACCGCGTCCCTTCTTATGAATTGGATGGACATGAGGACTTTAAAGAAACAGGATTTAACACTCATAAATTTCTAATAAGATCTTTGCGTAACATCAGTGCCGCGTCTTTAGAGGAGGCCGAGCGACTTAACATTTATATTCCCCCGGATAACTTTTCATGGGAAGATTTCCCGGGAATATCCACAGGTCAGGTATTTGATTTCAACATTGACGATCAGGATACGGTCGAAGAGAAGAAAAATATCGTCAAGATTACCACGAAGTTTCTAAATGTGGTGAAGGACTTTGAACTGTTAGGGTTTTACGAGCCGTATCCGGTTGAAACAATAAAGACCATCGTCCCTGCCAGTATAAATGAAGAAGAAATGCGCCGATTTGAAATGGTGGTGCACAATCTCCAATCCACATTTGACACATATGTGAATAGAAGCGCCCTCAGGTTTAGGAATATTAAGCTCAAACGCCTCAGGGGATTTATATCTATAGTACTTCACTTAATGGAACTAACTGGAAGGCTTCTCCACTATTACGAACGCCATCTTTATGAAATGGGGTACAAAAATGTCTATCAAGTAGTTGGAGAGCGATTGATGAAGATGGTGGGAGTGGATCAGATCCTGGACAGTATCGTAAATTATGGACTTTATTATATATGTAGGTTTCTTACCTCAGGACAAGACCTCGCCAGAGAGGTCCTGAACGAAAATATAGAAAGATCTGCTATAAAAGTGGGGATTCCGTTAAAAATGGGATTTCACAGTCGTCCCAGTCTCTTAGTGGCCAAGATTGTCCAGCACTATGGTGGGGAGGTAGAATTGTGTGTGAGGGAGGATCGGTTTGATGCCGGTAGCGTTTTGGATATCCAGTGGGCAGGCGGCAAGATAGCAAAGGAAGAAGTCGAAGAGGTTGTTTTTGAAGGCGATGTCAGGGCATTGAGTGATATCAAAATATTGGCCAGCGTGAATTACGGTGAGGACACCATGGGAAAAGGTATTCCGCTACCAAGGGAATTGTTGTATTTGAGGCAGTAGACTTATTTATTTGGACGCAGATGAACGCAGATTGTCAGGATTTTAAATATAAAGTTGCGTGTTACGGGTTGCGAGTTAAAAAGGAAACCTAATAAAATATATTTTAATTCTATAAAATAAATCTGCGTCCCAACATAACTTCATATGAAAAAAGTTGTTGCTGTCATTGTAGCCGCGGGGGAGGGGGTGCGAATGGGAGATGGCCCCCGTAAGCAATACCGAAACTTGGGCAAAATTCCAATTCTTGTTCATACACTTTTTGCCTTTGATAGAAATCCTGAAATTGACTACATTGTGTTGGCCTTGCCGGAGTCTGACCACTCCTTTTGTCAAGAAAAGATTATAGCGCCTTTTCACTTTAACAAGAAAATTCAGTTGGTCGCAGGGGGCGCTTCGCGCCAGGAATCCGTCTATAACGGGTTAAAAGCTGTAGAAGACGATTGCGATATTGTAGTGATTCATGATGGCGTTCGACCTTTTGTGTCCGATCGTCTTATTTCAGAATCAGTGACGGGTGCCCGGAAATACGGTGCCTGCATTGTTGCAGTCCCTGTAAAAGATACTTTAAAGATTGTAAAAAATAATGCTATCCAAAAAACTTTCCCCCGTGATGAGGTGTGGTTGGCCCAGACACCACAGGCATTTCGATATGATCTTATCGTTAAAGCACACAAGACGGCCCGAAAAGAACAACTTAAGGAAACGGATGATGCAGCACTTGTAGAACGCTTGGGGGGTGAGGTTTATCTGATAGAAGGGGATCTTTTAAATATCAAAATTACCACACCGGAAGATCTGAAAATAGCAGAGGCTATATTGAGTATTTGAGCCAGTTTCAAAACGTCCCCTTTTGTCCGATATCTGCGTCAGGCTCAAATTTTAATCCTCGAAATACTCAATGTATTCCTGTGGTTAAAATTTTCGCCTTCCTTGATCTCAAACAAAATTGAACATTTTGAAACTGGCTCATTTGAGACATCATTTTTGGAACCGCTCAGCATTTTCTATAAGCGCCTGTACCGGTTTTATGCCAAACGGGCTATTTTTCTCAATCGCTTTCAAAACCGACCCCCCACCGGTAAAAAGATAATACAAAGCATCGTCCAAAATAGAAAGATAAAGGCCCGGGCAAAGGCTTTTAAATTCTTGCAGGGTATCTCCACCTCCATACAGTTTTATGGCGGCCCGGTTTTTGTCGATCGTACGGTCTAATGCTTCAGAACCTTCCGCAAATTGTGGTGTAAGCCCCATAACTGCATTTACAAAGATGGTTCGCGCTGAGCTCAAGATTTTATTTGCCTCTGGATCTTCAAAAGAACGGGCATCAACATCGAGGATATATCCATACTCTTTACCGCGTTCAAAGGCATCGACCTTAATGGTTCGGTATTGTCCCTCAATCTTACCTTCAAGAGTATCTGACTCAACAATGAAGGGGAGCTCAAAAATTTTTTTGTTTGCCTTGTCACGCTCAACCAGTTTGTTTGCTTCCTCGATATCGGTCTCTGACACTCCGGCAATTCTAACATTGTATTTGGCGCACAAATAGGCGTTATAAAGCACTCCTCCTAAAATAAGCTGGTCAACTTTGTTGTAGATCTCATTGAGTGGCCCTATCTTGGTATCGTATTTTGCCCCGGCCACGACTGCTACAAAAGGTCTTTCAGGCTCCAGCACCTTGCTTAAGTTCATGATTTCCTCTTGCATCAAAAACCCGGCATATGATGGAAGATGTTTGGTGATGTCATAGGTAGAGGCATGTGGTTGCCAAGAGCCAAAGGCATCGTTGACGTATACATCTGCCAGTCCGGCTAGCTGCAGCGCAAAACAATCACGTTCAGTTCCCCCTAATTCTTCTCCTTGAAACCACCGGGTATTGGGAAGATAGATCCCGCCTACTTTGTGCTCTTTCAGGTCTTTGATGGCAAGGTTAACGGAGGTATCAATACCGGGAATGCCTTTATCATCGGTGCAGGGGAATTCCGGAATGTGAAATTTAGTATGGAGCTTGCGTTCCAGGTATTCGGCAATAGGCCGCACTGACGTTGATGTATCGCAGGAGATCGCCCCTGTCTTCTTATCACGAGGCCGTCCCACATGTGTCATCAAGATAATTCTTCCTCCTCGTTCGACAATGTTATAAATGGTGCCTATTGTACGATCTATCCTGTAGGGATCTTTTATAATCCCTTTTTTTACCACATTATGATCCACACGAACCAAGACGACTTTTTCCCGCAAATCAGCATATTGAAGCAAGGGGAGTTTTTCCATAGAATCGGCTACTCTCATGATACAATTCTCCGTTGCTTTGAGTTGAATCCCGTTCCTGCCCTGAAGTCATCAAGAGAGCTTGCCCCGTTCACACAATCTGAACTGTACTGAAACTGTCAAAGTGTATGAATTAACGGAGCTTGCTATGGATGGATGTTAAGTTTGGTCTTCTGAGCCAGTCTCAAAAGTCCCCTTTTACCCAATCTCTGCGTCAGGCTCAAATTCTGGCACGCAGTGAAGCGTCAGCGCTATCCTCGAAATACATCAAGTATTCCTGTGGTTAGAATTTTCACCTTTCTTGACCTTGGGACAAAATTGAACATTTTTAAACTGGCTCTTTTGATGGTATATTTGCAAGAAATGTTTTTAAAGCCATACGATCTTCCCGACTCATCTTGATAAATCTGCATCCCATCCCCTTTGGTCTTGTTCCTGGGCTATCGGATACTGTTCTGGACCACATAACTTCACAGGCGCCCTTAATAGGATCAGGGGTGTCGGGAATTTCAAGTTTAAAAAGGAACTCCTCTCCCTTTTCCAGCGGTTCGTTGGTTCGCACAAAGAGTCCTCGACTGCTTACGTTGTCTAAGTTTGCTTTTACAAAAGACTCGTTTTTTTTATATACTATTTTTAAATCACGAGGTACACGGGTGTCGCGATACCTATCAGTGAAATTGCATACCGCCTCGGTGGTTTTCATTAGGCGTTCAGCAAGAGCAAGCAAGATCGTCTTGAAATCTCCGGAGAGTTTGTTAAACTCTTCATCTAGGTAATCTCTATCTATAATCCCTACCGTAACATCCCCTATAGCGCGTGCTGAGGCGGTACGCTTCATTTGAGTAAGGAAGCTGGTCTCGCCCATAATATCTCCTTCTTCCAGCATATCTATAACAACCCTACGGCCGTTAATTATCTTAAAGATTTCGACCTTACCGGATAGAATGGTGTAGATCCAATCTCCTGAACTCCCTTCCTCCATTATAATTGACCCATCAGGGTAGGCCTCTTCCGAAATTATGTTATACATAAAAACGTTACCTCCCGTATTTTTTCCCCTGCTTGCGGCCAAGGAACAGATAGATGATTCCGCCAATACAAGGGACAAAAACTACTAATGCGCCCCATAGGCCCTTCCGCTGAATAGACCCGAAATCTTTGTAAGCGATGTCCCTAATTGCCCAAAAAGTAGGTATCATAGGGACCAATAAAATAATTATAATAACAGCATTGTTCATATTAAACTACACCGCCGATCCTTGATAACTTGTTAAATCCGAAAAATTACCCTGAACCGGAAAGAACAAGTCCCCCTCTCAGCTTATCGGCAACCGAGAGTATGGTATTAACATAATAGATGCTTCTGTTATAGGCAAAAAGTACCTTCTCAGCATTCTTACGCGATATGTTTTGCTTCCAGCCGTGTCCTTCTAAAAAATACGCGATACTTTCAATCGCGTCAAGGTGGTGAAAGAGATCTATCCTGCCGTCTCCATTTCCATCACGGCCGTATCGTAGTACATTGGAAGGAAGAAACTGAGCAAACCCCAAAGCCCCTGCATACGACCCCCGCAAAGCAAGCGGGTCGATATTATTGTGAGCTGCATATGTTAAGTACGCCTTTAACTCTTTATACGCCCATTTAGATTTTCGATTGGCCCATTTACTTATCCGTTTTTGTGATATTTTAAGCTGTTTCTTTTTTAAAGTAGACAAGAGATAATTTTTGTTTCTTTGGTCATCCAGCGCAGCTAAAGTAGAAAGGGTATTTAATATAGACTTGTTTCCAGTAACCCTTCCAAGTCGTGTCTCAACCAATAAGATCGCTGCAATGATCTCTTTTGGAACAGAATACCTTTCTTCTATATCTGTAAAAATTCCATTGAACCTTTCAAGATAGCGAGCCGCTTTCTTGATGGCTGAAGCTTCTAAAAACTGGCCGTAATTCATTTTAGATTCACGCTGGATAAAATAATAAGAAGCGGTATCCACATCAAAGATAGTACGTGTACTGCCGTATAGCATTTTTATATAGTCCGGCTTGAAGCCATCCTTAATAAGCTGTGCCTGCAACGTGTCAAAATGGTCGGCTGCAACTATCGGTTGGGCAAAAATAGTTTCAGCAATAATTAGACCAAGTATAAGAATAATTCTACGCATGCTTCTAATCACTCGATCCCACCTTGAGACCTTTACACAACTGCCATTTTTCCGTGATACGGCGTCAGGCTTCAATTTTTTAATCCTCGAAATACTCAATTTATTCCTCCGGTTAAAACTTTCGCCTTCCTTGCCTGACGAAAAAATGTCGCGTTGTCCAAAGGTCCCACCTCATTGAATTGTTTCATCTTCATTGTCCAACAAAACCATGTTTCGTGTTCTTTTGTCAAAGGAAAGTAGATACTTATAGCCGGCAGACCGAACCATGCGTATTGTTTTTGCAAAATACCGTCCCACATCTTCAGGCCTGTGTGCGTCAGAACCAAGGGTAATCGGGATACCTGCTTCGCATAACCGGGTAAGGATATTCAAAGAAGGATATGGTTCGCGGACAGGATGATCATAACCGCTTGTGTTAACCTCAACCGCATAGCCCCCTTTTTTAATCTCGGCAAAAAGTGCTGTCTTATCGCTCATAAATGAACGCAAAGGAGTGTGACCAAATTTTTTGATTACGTCAATGTGACATAAGATATCAAAAAAATCATACCGCATCATATCAAGCAGGCACTCCGCGTAAAGGTGGCCAAGTTTTATCAGATCCTCCTTATCATATCGATCAGCCTGATGATGGCTTACTATATTCCAATCATTGATAAAATGAACAGATGCTCCAATACAATCAAACGAAAAAGACCCGACAATGTCTTCAATAGCGGAGATCAGCTCCGGATTGAAATCGATTTCCAACCCCACCTTGACCTTAATTTGTGAATGGTATTTTTCCTGAAGCCTGCGGACCTCGTTATAATAAAATGGGATTTCTGTGACGGTCATTGAATGCTTCCTGTCATATGCCCGCTTCGTAAAATGATCCAAAAAGCAGATCTCCTGCAATCCGTTGCGAACGGCAGAACAAACGTACTCTTCCATACTCCCTTCAGCGTGTCCGCACAATGCGGTATGTACGTGGTAATCTATCATCATTGCACTATATAAAATGTATTTTATCTAACAACCTAGTACAATACAAGAGGAAAAAAGGACAAATATCTCTTCTTGATAACGGTACGATATAATGGTAATAAGGGGGGTCTTTACATGAAGCGACATCGAGACCTTTGAAAAATGCGATATTTTTGCAAAGGTTTCACATCATGAAGCTGCTTTGGAGGCTGTCCGAGAATTCTGATCCTACTGCAAAAGCGTGAGAAACGGCCCAAATTTCCGCAAGTTTTCGTCAAATAGGCCTGCTATTCTCCTCAAATTTGCGAAAATTTTGTCGTAATGTTGGCGCTACCACTGCCCAGCGTATCGTTGAAAAAGAATTAGCCGATGTCGTGCTCGTTGATATCGTAGAAGGGATACCACAGGGGAAGGCACTTGATCTTATAGAGGCATCACCAATTGAAAAACATGACGCCCATCTCATAGGAGCCAACAACTATGAAGCCTCGGAAGGATCAGATGTGATTATCATCACGGCGGGTCTCCCCAGGAAAGCAGGGATGCGCAGGATCGATCTTCTTCACACCAATGCCGGGATAATGAAGAAAGTTACCCGAGAGGCTGCTCGTTTTTCACCGGGCGCAACCATTATTGTTGTAAGCAATCCTCTCGATGTTATGTGTCACGTTGCCTTGGAGGTAAGCGGTTTTCCCAGAAACAGAGTGATCGGGATGGCCGGGGTACTCGATTCAGCCCGATTTCGTTCCTTTATTGCAATGGAACTGAACGTATCCGTGGAAAACACTCAGGCCTTTGTCCTGGGAAGGCATGGAAATCATATGGTACCCATTCCAAGGTATTCCACGGTATCAGGGATTCCCATTACTGAACTTATTCCAGCCGACCGTATTGAAGCCCTTGTTGAACGTACACGAAACGGAGGCGCGGAAATTGTCAAGCTCTTAAAGCAGGGCAGTGCTTATTATGCACCCGCATCCGCAGCAGTTGAAATGGCAGAAGCTATTATCAAAGACAAAAAGAAGATCCTTCCCTGCGCTGTATATCTTGAAGGAGAATACGGAATCAAAGACGTGTTTGTAGGTGTTCCTGTAAAGCTCGGTATTGACGGCGTAGAAGATATTATTCAGATACAACTTACGCCGGAAGAACAGGGCGCTCTGGAAAAATCAGCACAATCTGTCCTCGACCTTCTGGAAGAAATGAAAAAATAACTGTAACTACTCAGGTTTGTGAGGTTATTGCATGCAACGAGCTTTTTTTGTTGACAAAGCCCCCGCGGATTGATAAATGACACAAGGTTTCAAAGTTTTACCCCTATCGTTTATCGTTGATAGGGGATATTTTTTTGTAAAGGGGTGATTCCAATGGATTGTTTAACAATTAAAAATGGGGCCGAGTGTATCTTTATGGGGAAAAACGGTTGTTCCTTTAATGGCGGTTCCTGTCATGCTATCGTCGAAGAATGCAATGGTTGCGGTCGAGCCGTAGAATTTGCAACAGGATGGTTCTGCAGTACATGTCCTGACCCTGCAACAAAGTGGAAAAACGGCAAGTGCAACTTTGCTACCCATGTTAAAAAGGAGAGTCAACAGGGAACGATCAAAATTAACCCGTTGAAAGCATCTAAAAGAAAGACGAGATAGTAATGATGTATCAAGTTCAATAAAAAACCCCGTAGCAGACGGGGTTTTTTATTGTTACATTTGATAGTCGTTTGTAACTATACTCTCAAAAGGAAAGCTTACTAAGAGCATCCTCAATTCTATCAAGCCCTTCCTTAATAACCTCCAAGCTTGTAGCATAAGAAAATCTTATGAAGTTATCGGCGCCGAACGCAATGCCGGGGACTAGTGCTACCTTGGCCTCAGTTAAAAAATATTCGGCCAGGCCGGCAGAATCTTTGATTTGCTTTTCACCTTCACGTCCCTTAAAATAGTAGCTAAAATTCGGAAATGTGTAAAAAGCCCCCTGGGGGGTATTGCAAGAGACGTTTTTTATTCCGTTCAAACGATCGACCAGATATCTCCTCCTCTTGTCAAAGGCATCTAGCATCTCTTCAATTACATCCTGAGGACCGCGGAGTGCGGCAACTGCTGCTTTTTGAGCAATAGAATTAGGATTTGAAGTGCTCTGACTTTGAATTTTGGTCATCCCGGCAATAACTTCGCGGGATCCAGCCACATAACCTATTCGCCAGCCTGTCATGGCGTAACTTTTAGATACCCCGTTGGCCACGAATATTTTATCTTTCATGCCGTCTACTTGTGCAATATTGGCAAACGTGAAACCATCAAAAAGCAATTTTTCATAAATATCATCAGAGACCACATAAAGATCATGTCTTGAAATAACCTCAGCCAACCGTTCCAGCTCTTCTAAGGTATAAACAGAGCCGGTTGGATTCGATGGGCTGTTTAAGACTAAAAGTTTACTCCGAGATGTAATAGCTTTCTCCAGGGCGGAAGGGGAGAGTTTAAAGTTATCAGCTTCATCGGTCTGGACAATAACCGGGGTCGCACCGGCAAGGATCGCAATCGGCGGATAAGAGACCCAATAAGGTGCCGGGATGATGACTTCATCTCCTGGATTCAAAAGTGTCTGCGCTAAGTTGTAAAGGACATGTTTCCCGCCGCAAGAGACCATAACCTCAGATCGATCATAATCAAGGTTGTTGTCTTGCTTAAATTTTTCGATAATCGCATCTTTTAATTCATCAATACCGCCCACAGCCGTATATCGGGTGAAACCCTCTTCCATGGCACGTATGGCAGCGTCTCTTATATGCTTAGGGGTATCAAAATCAGGTTCTCCTACGCCAAAGCTGATTATATTAACCCCTTGCCGCCTTAGTTCCTGAGCTTTAGCGTTAATCGCCAAGGTTGGTGAAGGCTTGATGCGACTTATCCGTTCTGATAAAGGCATTTTTTTCTTTACCTAAAGACACTTATCCGGGAATTATCTCGATCCACGATAAATATTATGCCGGAATTATTGATAAATATAAATGATGGGTAGGCCAATCGTCCTTCTCTCCAACCTAATTCTGAAAAGTCAAAGAGGAACCTCCCGCTCTTATCAAAGACCAAAACCTTGCTTTTGTGTTGATCTACAACATATATCAGGCCCTTTTCATCAACGGCCAAGCTGACCGGGAAGTTGAATTCATCCTTACCTTTCCCTCGGCTGCCAAACTCCAGGATCTTCTTCCCGGAGCCGTCATATTTTTTTACAATACCCTCTATTGTGCTTAGGGTATATATGTTCCCTTGTTTGTCAACTTTAATATCGCTAATCCTTGTTTTATTGTCTCTAAGAACTTCTCTCTCGAATTGCAGATTAGAGTTAAAAAGGAGAACCCTCGAATTAGCTCTATCTATAATATAGATGTTATCACCAGAATCTATAGCTATGTTGCCCGGGTAAAAGGCCTCGGCTTCAGGAACTTTAGAAAAATCTACCTGCTTAATAGATTTATCCCTGATATTAATTGTTAAAACCCCCCTCCTTGACGGTTCGACTGCCAGAAACCTTCCATCACTGGTCCGTACAAGACTGGCGGGATTTTTCAGATCCCCCCCCGGTTGCAACGAAGATATATACTTAAACTCTGAATCATACGAAAGGATCCGGCTGTTTGAAGAATCGGAAACATATAGTCTCTTCTTGTTTTCGTCAAAAAACAATCCATCAATGAGCCCCAAGAATCCAATCTCTTCGTTGCTGGTAAGAGTAGTAATAATATTGATTTTATCTTTCTTGCCAAAGGCATTAAACGGAACTATCAAGATAATCAAAATAACAAAAAGAGACTTTTTTAGCATTATAACTCCTTCGTCATGCGTCATTCGCTATCTGTTATTTGGTTAGTATGATGTATGACACTGGATACACAATTGTTTCCTTCTGTCAAATCGTAGTGCGAATTCGTATTGCGATCCCATTAAATTATGGCATGTAATACAAGTAACATCTCGCTTTGACCTCGGGTCTACGGCGTCAACTCCTAAAGGATGTGTGAACGTACCATGCTTTTTGTGGCATTCCGTGCATACGGTAAACTCATCACTCGGGAACAGTAGCCTGAAGTTTGAACCATGAGGATCGTGGCAGTCGTTGCAATTCCCCTTTTTTTTCAGCCCTGGATGTAGATACTTTGTCTTTTTGTCATACATTCGCCATTGCGTATCTTGGTGACAGGTATAACAGATTTTTGTCAATGCACTCTTCTTCATACCGGCCTGATCCGAAGCATGTGGATTATGACAGTTCGTGCAGAATATACCATCTTGTACGTGGTTAGTAATCTTGTTAAAATCTTCCGCCACATTTTTATGGCATTGTAAACAAACCATTGCTCCTGGCTTGTTTATACCTAAGGGGTCCTTGGAGCCCGGTGCATTGTGACAGGTTTTACATCCGTCTTTTTTAAGAAGTATATGTCGATTCTTTCGTATTAAGTTGTCATGCTTGGATCCATGAGGATTATGACACGATACGCAAGCAGCCCCTAAGACAGGATAATAACGATGCGCTTTTTTTGTCTTATCGCTTTTCATGACTTTCACGTCATGATGACAGTCAATACAGAGCTTTTTCTTGTCCGTTCGCACGAGAGAGGCATTATCAGACCCGTGAGGTTCGTGACATTTAAGGCACTGACCTTTCCCTGCAGGAGCATGTGGTTTGCCCCCGACAAAAACGCTCTCAGGCTTATGGCAGACAAAACAGAGATCCTTTCCCTTTGCAACTAACAGATTGCGATTTTTTGAAGCATGAGGATCGTGACATTTTATGCAATCTCCCTCTGCCACAGGTGCGTGAGTGATTTTAAGTTTAAAGGCCTTATTGTCATGACAGCCTTTACACAAAGTCCCGACCTCTTTTTTTACCAAAAACTTATAATTTGATGTATGAGGATCGTGGCAGCTACCACACTGAAATTTCTTGAAAGGAGCGTGCGCGCCTTTTAGCATCATTTCATCTTGCAAGTCATCATGGCACTCAAGGCAATTTTTATAGGAGGGTTTAGCCGCTGCCGAGCAAATGCCGCCTGTGCCTACAAAGATCGCAGTCAACAATAAAAAAATACGAACATAAAAAAGTTTTTTCTGTTGCCTCATAATAATTGTTACCCCATCTAAGTTGGTCGAATGGTCAATCAAGCAGACCGACTGGTGAGTTCCGATTTAAGCCCCTCTTGTGTATTAATGTCAGCCTTCATTAATGACATGCATCACACTCCCTATCCTCGAAAGGAGTATGCATGACTTGGTGTAACAACCCCTTGCTTGCCGCGGAATGTGATTCGTGGCAACTGCTGCAATTGGCCTGTTCCACAGAAATTTCGTTGTGCGATTCTATCATAGAAGACCTCTTTGGCTCGTGACACCCCTTACAAAGCCCGACACCGTCAGCAACCAATAGGTATTCGATGTTAGCGGAATGGGGTGTATGACACTTTAAGCATTCTCCCTCTTTTGCCGGGGCATGTTTGTATTTTTGTTCACTTAGACCGGATGCGACAGAAGTATGACAAGAAAGGCAAAGATTTCCCAAAGGCCGATTCAATTGTCCTTTGATTTTGCTGCCATGCGGGTTATGACAGGCAGTACATTCTTCTTCCTTAAAAGGGGTATGCTGGTAAGTATTCCTTTCAGCGGCAACACGAATGCGAGAATGACACGTATAGCAGTTTTCTCCCCCTGTCGTTAACAGCTGAAACCGATTGTTTCCAGCATGCGCGTTATGGCAAGTCAAACATCCTCCTCTTCCAAACGGTCTGTGCACAACCCCATTTTTTACCTCGTCTAGCATCTGCTGATGACATTTGAAGCACAACTTCTCTTCCCGTTGTACTAACAAATCATCCCTTGTGGATGAATGAGGGTTGTGACAAACAGAGCAACTTCCCTTTCTTATAGGTGTATGTACATTGACACGATCAAAAAGCATCTTTTCTTTTTGGTGGCAGGAGTAGCATTGTTTGATCTCAGGGAAGTTAAGTTCAAACTTGTAATCAGAGGCATGTGGATTATGGCAAACTATGCATGTCCCGGCCTTGACAGGAGCATGGACATTAGATTGAGTAAAATTTGTGGTCTTATGGCAGGAATAACATAAAGACTTTCCTTTAGCCTTTAATACAGAACTGTTTTTGGATGCATGAGGATCATGGCAGGAAGTACATTGATTGTTTTTCGTTGGTTCATGTATATGTTGTTTTGCAAATTGTTTCTCTAACTTCTTATGACACTTATAGCACATTGCTCCGTCAGGCAACAACGTCACGCCCTTATTGTCGGTTGCATGAGGGCTGTGACAATCAAGGCAACTCCCTCTCCTGACGGGCAGGTGGATATGACCCTGGACAAATTCCTCTTTTTCTGTTTCATGGCACTCATAACAAAATTCAGCCCCTTTGTTTTTGATAGAGCCTCCAGGGGAGCCATGACAATCATCACACTGATTATTTTCCAGTGGGGTGTGAATAAATTCGCGTAGCAATTCCTTATTAGATGACGAATGCGAGGTGTGGCAGGAAACGCATGAGGCATGCGCTACATCGTAACCGGAATGCCTATTAATAAAGCCCTTCTTTTTGAAATTGTGACATTGCTCGCACACCTTGTTAGCAGAATCAGACAATAGGTTTTCATAATCCGATGAATGGGAATCATGACAAAAAAGACATCCTTCTTTTGCCAATGGAGCATGCCTGGTTTTTCTTTTAAAGGCATCCTGCTTGTGGCATATAAAGCAGAGCCCTTCGTCTTTTTCTTTCAGTAGTTTGCTGTTCATGGATGCATGAGGATTATGGCAACTTACACACTTCTCATCTTTAACAGGTGCATGAACATATTTCGCCTTGACCATCTTTGCGATGTCTTTGTGACATGTATAACAAATTTTTCTCTCGTCTACCTTGAGATATACCCCCCCGATTACTCCATGCGGACGGTGACATGACTCACAGTCTTCTTCCAAGATGGGGGAGTGGACTACTTTGTTCTCTTTGAAAGTTGTTAGCTTATCCTGATGGCATTCTACACATTTTCTTTTTGCAAACCGCACCCCTGGTCTTTGTGCACAAGAAACAACAGCCCAGACAGCAACTCCCCCGATTAGCAAAAGACAAAATACCGATCTTATTTTTTTCATATATCCAAGCATCCTCTTCTTTAGAAATTACTTTTATTAAACAAGATTTACAGGATCAGTCAATAAAAATCTTATAAATACAGGACTTATGAAAAGGCCACGCCTTAATTGATTAATTAATTCCCTTTGTATATAATTCATTCAGCAGTTTTTTGTTGATATGAATATAAGATACCCTTCTCAATTCGTTTAGATATTCTTGTCGCCATTCATTAAATTTTTGCTTGACCACAATCTGCCTTATCCTGTCGACTACATGGGCAAACTCTTTATGTTCCCCGCCCCTTTTCCCTTTCAATTTAAGTATCTTCAATTGTCTCGAATCTTGAATAACCTCGCTTATCCCGCCAATCTCGAGGGTCTTTATCGCTTCCCTCATCGGAATAGAAAGACTTCCAACCGGAATCCACACATTCACTCCGGTACGTGGCGTCGTTAATGACTCTTTTGAAGCCATAAATGCAAAATCTGCGCCCATCTTCAACTCTTTCAACACCGCCTCCGCAGCATCAGAGGTCGAAAATACTATTTCGCTAAACCATACTTGGTATTCTTTTCTAAAATCATCTTTATGAGTCTCATAATATGCCTTTAATTCTTCTTCTGTCGGAATTGCTCTAGGAAGGATTATTTTTTGTTGAAAAATTTTTATCAATAGATTTTCCTTATATTTCTGAATATCCTTTTTAAATGCGGGGTCATTTATATAATTTCTTCCCAGCGCTTCTTCCTCCACCAGTTCATAAGTAATCAGACTATCTACTACCTCTTGATGCAGCTTGTCCGGCTTTTCTATATTGCGCTGACGCCTACCCTGCTTGGGGATTCTGTGGCTCGCTTCCTCCATAAAATCACAAGCAGTGATTGGCCTTTTATTTACCCGGGCTATTATGACATTCGCATCGCAATCTCGTGTCCTGGGATCGAGTGAATAAAGGAGTTCCGTATCGATCCAAATCTCTGTCTTATCCCTCAACTCAGCAAGGTACTCGTCTGATCTTTTAGCCTCTTTTTCCTTGAGGAGCTTCTTCCTAATTCCTTTTTTAGCATTCTCAAACATGTCCTCCGGAGCAGATTTTCTCTCATCAAGGCGTATAATATGAAAGCCTGAATCGGTCTTTACAATATCGCTTATTTCTCCTGCTTTTAATGCAAATGCCACCTTCTCAAAGGCTTTGTCCATCTTTCCCCTTTTTATAAACCCTAAATCTCCTCCTTGCTCATTGCCCCACTCGGATTTTGCCTTTGCTATATCAATAAAATCTGCCCCGCTTTTTAAAGTCTGCAAGATTTCTTCGGCTTTTTTGCGGTCTTTTGTAACTATCTGCCTAACCTTTATCATTTCGTGATATATATTAAAATGTTCCCGTAACTCTTCTTCCGGCGCACTGATTTTGTCGCCAACCTCTTCTTTTCTCAACCGAATCACAGAACGTATTTTAATATACTTGTTAACCCTCTCCTGTAAGAGAGGATCTTCGTCAAGCTTTACCCTGTAAGCCTCTTGAATTATAAGGCGATCGTTGATCATGTCTTCTACAATATCTTGAATGTTTATGCCACTCGTCTCTCCCATAGGTTTAAGTTCGTGAATATTTCTGATCTTTTTTTGAAATGCTTCCGTATCAATGCTATCATTATTTATGATTGCAACAACAGACGAACCCTCCGGGAAAACAGAATAAAGAGCACATCCCAAACCTATAGTAGAGATTAAAATCAACAGTGCCCTCGTAATATATTTTTTTAAAAGAAAATTGCTCATAGAATTTAACAACCTCAAAAATCGCTCAACTTAGGTATAATTATGGAATCGTTTCTAACAGTTCGTCTACCACCTTACGCGCGAGGGCAGCTACGGAATTTATCCGGCCAAAATCCAAAATGGTTACGTAATCGTCTCCTCTTCGCATATGTTGGCCTATCCATAAGACGGAAGAAGATTCCGCATGGACCATTCGAGCATTGATTGAAATAAGTGGAATCGCGGCGCCTTGTCCTTTAACGCCACTGCTATATTTTTCAACCCATCCAATAATGACTGCGTCAACATTCAATCTCTTTCCGATCAGTTTAATATGCTCATTCCCTATGCCCTTTCTTATAATTATCCTTTCACTGAGAATGAGTTTTCTTACATTTCCCGGGAATTCCACTTGAAGGTTTTTACTATCGAATAATCCTTCGACAAAGGCCCTGGCAACAACTTCCCCCGCTTCCCTTACATTTGTGTTATTAAAAAAAGGGAGTACAGCTACCCGCTTAATGGAGTACCTCGTAAAATCTTCTTTCAGGAAGGTGTTTGGAGAAGAAAGAATGGAACAACCCGACAGAAGGGGCAAGAGAAGAATAAATATTGAACTCCACCGAATAACCACCACAATCAACATTTATAATTTAAATTCCCTGATAGCCTTCTGGAGTACTTTAGTTGTATCCCTTATATCCTCTATTGCCTTGGATGAAGCCTCCTTATCAGTGCTATCAACAAGATTTGCAATTTTGTCAGAGTAGTCACTTATTCGTTTGATCTTGTCTCGTAGTTCGTCTACCATCTTATTGACATTTACCGCTAGATTCTTACAGCTGTCCTTTTCCCTGAGCTTCAGTTTTTTGCTGAGATCTCCTCCACCGATTTCAATGAGTTCCCTTT
>JAFDAE010000296.1 GCA_019314005.1 Deltaproteobacteria bacterium
GCTGTTTTGGCCACCGGAGTAACCCTTTTTCATTATTTCGTTATGGACTTTTACATAGTTTATGATAAGGCATTGAAATTTTTAGGCGACCGTCTTTTGATTAATTTCTAATTGTTTGACCTATTTTACTATGAGTGAAATAAAAAAAGCTTTACAGAAAGCGAAGGAAGAAAGAAAGACCCTTTCGGGGGAGAGTCAGAAACGCTTACAAGAAATAGACAACTTGCGTATCGACAAACCCCTGTCAGGCACAAAGAGGCCAGGTGATCTGTCTGTTTTCCCTGCAGCAGAGGCCCCTCCTCCTATCTACTCTCAGACAAGATGTGTTCAACTGGACCGAGAGAAACTGATTGAAAACAAGGTCGTTTCTATTCTTGACAAAGATGAAGTTGGAGACGAGTATAAGCTCCTCAGGACAATGGTGCTTAATAGTATGAGACCTAATGGGTATAATACTATTGCGATTACCAGCTTCAAGGAGGGAGATGGAAAGACCTTAACCTGTGTTAATCTGGCCGTTACCTTGGCCAAAGAGTCTCGACAAAATGTTTTGCTGGTCGATATGGATTTACGCCGCCCGCGTATCCACACGGTACTCGGTATCGACCCCGAGCCGGGGTTAAGGGACTATTTTCTCAATGGCACCCCTCTTAAAGATATATTGATTCACCCTGGCATAGAACGTTTGACTATCCTTCCGGCTGGAGGCCGCATGGATAATTCTACTGAGATCATGGGTTCCCGTCGCATGGAGGCCTTGATCCGGGAAATCAAAACCCGCTACGAGGATCGTTATATTATCTTTGATACCCCGGCCTTGAACACCTGTTCGGACCCTCTGGTGTTTTCCTCTTACGTGGACGCGATAGCGCTGATAGCCCGTGCCGGTCACACGACCACTGAAGATATGACCTCGGGTATGGCGCTGCTGAAGGATAAGAACGTCTTAGGTGTTGTCCTAAATGATTGCGGAACTCGCAGGGGGTGGACATACTAGCAAAAACAAAAATTCGGATTTCGGATTTCGGATTTATCCTTTATTAGGTATTTATTAAGTTATGTACACAAAATTTTATGGTTTAAAATTCAAGCCCTTTGAGCTCCTGCCTGATCCTCGGTTTCTTTATGTGAGCAAGAACCATGACCTGGCTCTTACTCATCTGGAATATGGGATTACGGACAATAAGGGTTTTATTGTGCTTACGGGGGATGTGGGCACGGGCAAAACCACGCTCATCAACTTTTTCCTCAGCAAAATAACTACCGATGTTAATACAGCCCTTATCTTCAATACTAATCTTGATCCAACCACCTTTTTGGAAATGGTGGTGAAAGATTTTGGAGTGAACACGGCTGACACTCGTCGGTCCACCCTCTATGACAGCCTCTACCAGTTTCTTCTGGATGAGCATATTCACGGCCGACGATCTGTGCTTATCATTGATGAGGCACAGAATATGCCTCAGGAGACCCTGGAAGAGGTGCGAATGCTCTCCAATTTCGAGACAGAAGACAGCTATCTCCTCCAGATCATCCTGGCCGGCCAACCCCAGTTGCGACGACGGCTGAATGATCCGGAGCTGGCCCAGTTGACCCAACGGATCTCCGTGTACTATCACCTTGCCCCCTTGGACAGACCGGAAGTCGCTCGATACATTGAGCATCGATTGAAGGTAACCGGTTACACTGCTTCTGATCCACTGTTTACCAGTAAAGCCATAGAGAAGATATATAAGTACACAAACGGCGTACCAAGGCTAATCAGTTCTATCTGTGATACCGCGCTTGTGTACGGCTATGCCGATGAGATTAAAACCATAGATGAGAACATTATAGAAAAAGTTATTAAAAACAGGGGGCTTGATCCCGGTATCCAGTACGAAGAGGAAGGGATGGGCAGTGAGGGTGAATCTCGTCTGGGCACAGGAGCAATAATTGACCCGCTCGATAGGATCGAAAAGCGCCTCTATGCAGAATTTCCCGATATACGTGAACGCCTCACCAACATCGAACAGAGAGTGAATCAATTAGAGAACGTCAAGACCCAGCAGGCAGTCTCCAAGCTCATCGAATGGCTTAAAGAGACCCAGAAAGAGAACCAGAGATTAAAGGAGGTATTGCGCAAATCCAAGATCGAGAAACCGAGAAACTCAGGCACTAATAGCAATAAGGTTGGCTCACCACAGAGGCACTGAGAACACTGAGGAAAAAATATCTTTTGATTTGCCGGGAGGTACCGGCAAATCAAAAAAGCTCAGCCCTGTCGGGCAAAATTTAACAACACTCCGGAATCTATTCAAGATTGTAGAGATTGGCGCATTCACTGTGGAGGATTAGTCTTTTCAATACCGGCATATGACCCAACCTTGAATCCGAAAGAATGGGATAAGAATTAACCGCAGACCCACCCCAGTACGATCAGCGTGACTTACGGGGCAGGCACAGACTGCCGCAGACATTTTAGTCAAGCGACCCGCTCGGCCAAAAATCATCATCACACTTGACTTATGCGGAGACAACAGATAACTTGTATGCAATTAATGCAATTGTATACGGCACCGAGGAAATAGTGGGACGAGGTGAAAGTCATGGCTAAAACTGTAACTACACGCATTGACGATGAGTATGTCAAAAAAATTGATGAGTTGGCTGCCCGAAAAGGTGTTGATCGATCGGCCCTGCTGCGGTCTTTCTTGCTTTACGCCTTAAAGGAACACGCGTTACGCGATGCTCTGGAAGACTACAAGGCGGGGGGAATAACCCTCTGGCAGGCAGCTCGGCGCTGCGATCTGTCGCTCTGGGAAATTATTCAGGAAGCAAAGAGCGCCCATATCCACATCTCTTATGACTTGAAGGAATTTGAAAAGGATCTGAGGGCGCTTACTTAATGGATACGGCTGTTTCAAACGCGACACCACTTATTTATTTGTCCAAAGCAAATAAACTAAGCCTTCTTCAAGCCGTGGTCAGGCAGCTATTTATTCCGGAGGCTGTTCATCGGGAAGTAGTTATCGAAGGAAAGCGTCTCGGAGAAAGAGATGCCTATCGTGTAGAAAAGGCTATCAATCAAGGCTGGATATTGGTTCAAGCCGTCAAGATCATCTATCCCATTGAGATCGCAATCCACCCTGGTGAGGTAGAGGTAATTTCCCTGGCTAAGGAGAAAGGGATTGAAGCGGTGCTCATGGATGATATCAAGGCCAGAGCAGCCTCTGAGATGGCAGGCCTTCGGCCCATAGGCACTCTGTGGGTAATATTGAAGGCTGTCAAAAATCACATACTCAACTTTGATGAATTCTTGGCCACTCTTGAGGATATTATACAGTCTGGATTCTATCTCAAAGAAGAAGTCTACATAAAAGCTGTTCGCAAGGCCAGGGAACGCTGTTCGCAAGGCCAGGGAACTATCAGAGAAATGAATATTGTAACTGCTCAAGTTCAAAGTTCAGGGGTTCACGGTTCAAGGTTAAACTGATCGGAATGAACTACCCCGCCGCAAGCAGCGGGGTATCTTTAAAAGCATTGAACGCCCCAAGGGGCGGGGAATAAAACCTTACTGTGATTAAAGGAAGGAATTAAGCGGTTGGCAAACTAACCAAGAACACTCCGCCTTAGGCGGATGAGTTCTTTTATCCAATCGCCGTCTCCCGATTGGATAAAAAAATAATAAACTCTGTGCCCTCTGTGCCTCTGTGGTGAACCATAAATGATGAAACCGCTCTTAGTAATAACCAGTCTCCTGGTCTTAGTTTTCTCCTTACAGGGCTGCGTCAGCAAGGAAGAAAAGCGTGATCAGTTCTTACAGCAAGGTATCCGCCTCTATGAAGCAGGGCAGTATAAGAAGGCTATCTTAGAGTTTAAGAACGCGCTCCAACTCGACCAGGATTGTGCACACGCTTACCTCTACATGGGAAGAACCTATTTCAAACTGGGGAACGTTAAGAGAGCCAGAGGTAACCTTGCAAGGGCTGTAGCGTTAAATGAAGCGCTGGATGATGCCCGACTGGACTTGGGAATGATCCTTGTAGTGACAAAGGAAGGCGAAAGGGCCCTGAAAACAATCAGACCAATCCTGGACAAAGAACCCACGCATGCCAAAGCCCTCCTAATTGGAGCCCAGGCATATTTGGTCTTAAAAAATCCGGATAGGGCTATAGAAAACCTGGACAAAATAGACCCGGCCAAGAGAAAGAAAGAGGCCTTGTTTGCCTTTGCCGGCGCACATAAGCTAAAAGGTGACACAGAAAAAGTTAAACAATACCTTTCCGAATACCAAAAAGCAGCGCCAGGCAACCCCGCTTCCTACCTGACGTTAAGCAAAATATACGCTAAGGAGGGACATCTCACAAAAGCAGAGGCAGAGATCAGGAAACTGATTAAACAAAAGAGGGGTGACCCACCTTATTATCTTCTCCTCTGTAAATTCTTTCTTGACTCAGGACAGGGGGAAAAGGCCGAGACTGAACTCAAACAACTGGTATCAGAGAATCCAAAAAAGAATATCTACAAACTGGCGTACGCGGAATTTCTCTTTAACAAGAAACGGTTCGACGAGTCTGAAACGTTAATGGCTAAAGCCGTCCGGAACGATCCGAGTTCTTGGAAGCTGCGCGATTATTTGGTTAGGGTTTATCTCTTCCGGGGAAAGGTTGACAGTGCCCTGAGAGAACTCGAGGATTTCGTGTCCAGCAATGTAGAAAAAGGCAAAGTTGAAGCTCTCATAAAGAAAGGACAAATATTAGCGCGTCTTGGCCGTTGGGAAGAGGCTGAATACAAGTGCGACCTTGCACTGGCTCTTGAAATGATGAACCCGCATGCCCACCTGCTCAAGGGAAAAGCCCTTCTTCAAAAAGGGAATTTTGATGACGCGATTATCCACCTGAGACAGGTGGTAGATATCAAGCCGTCCGAACCCGAAGGATACCTCTTCCTGGCCAAGGCCGTGGCCCTTTCCGGAGATATATCGCTAAGCATTGGAGAGCTCAAGCGAGGTTTGAAGAATGTGCCCCAAAATTCAGCCCTGTTCATGGAGCTTATTAGGTACTATCAAAGAGAACACGAATGGGAATATGCCTTGGAGGCGGCTAACGCCGGAATGGCTCAACACCCGCAAGAGCTTGCTTACGAAATTCAAAAAGGTAGGATGCTCGTTCGCCTGAAAAAGTTGGACAAGGCTGAAAAGGTCTTCACGTCAATCATTGAGCGTTATCCCTCAATCATGGCTGGTTATGTGGAATTAGGCCGGCTGAAGAAAACGACAGGGAAATATGGAGAAGCGACTGCCCTTTTTGAGAAGGCCCTGGTGGATACGAAGCAAAAGAACGCCGTGGCCCTCACCTTGTTGTTAGAGACCTACATGGAGACAAAACAAGAGACAAGGGCTGAAGCGCTGTGTAGGCAGATGCTCAAGGATAACCCCGAAAACGCGCTGCTCCTTAGCACCCTCGGTACCATCTATCTCCAACAAGGGAAATACCAGGAAGCAGAATATCATTTCAAAGCGTCTATCAAAGCATCTCCCCGCTGGCGGCGTCCGCACTGTGGCCTGGTGGCGGTATACACCCAGACAGAGCGACTGCAGGAAGCTTCTCACGATCTGGGGAAAAAGTACACCCAAAACCCCGGATCTCTCGGGATTGGTTTTACCCTGTCGCTTCTGTACGAAGAACTCGGCCAATACGATAAGGCTATCGCTCTGTGGGAAGAGTTGGTAACAAAGTATCCGGACATCGTTACTATCAACAACAATCTGGCTTATCTTTATGCTGAACATTACCCCGATCCGGAACGATTGAATAAGGCCTT
>JAFDAE010000297.1 GCA_019314005.1 Deltaproteobacteria bacterium
AAGATATTTTGGAGCCCCTCAATCAAGACCAAGGGTTTTTATTTGTGCGTGGCAGGGTCGAGTAGACTTGGCTTTGTTTGCTCTTCATGAAAGAGGAGGCAGTGTATCTGTGAAAAATGCTAGGAAGGGATTTGTCACCCCTTCAAGCTGTAAATTAACTGGCGCCAATGTTCCCCTTGTCGGATATTGCCTTGCTGCGACTTCAGGTAGACATACCGGCACGGATTGGAGCAGAACCTATGTTGCACATTTTGATAAAGTAAGACGTTTGACGCCTCTTGAATGTGAGAAATTGCAGGGATTTCCTTCCGGCTGGTCGTTACCCGAAAAGGATTATCCTCTCAGTGACGATGAAATTGACACTCTAAGATATCATGCCCTCGGAAATGCAGTTTGCGTTCCAGTAGTCAAGTGGATTGCATATAGAATTGTCTTATGTCTTTCCAGTAAAGATATTGCCTTTGATGATGTGAGCCAATCGCCTGATACTTCGGGATTTAAAAAGATTATTGAAACCTTTGTGGATTTTCATAAATCAGCAGTCCAAAATTTATATGCCTTGCAACATGATGCTAATGATAAAAAACATATTATCCGCTGGGGAAATTCGGGGGTGGCATATGGTGAATGGTGTTTAGAAGGAAAGTCATCTCCGGCGCCCAATATTCCTATCGAGAAAAAATTGATAGATATTATTGAGAAAAGAGAGGTAGAAAAAAAATATTTTTTAAGCCCCAACGCAGCAAAAGGTATTTTAAGGAGAGTTAACGGGCAGGGCAGGACTCTTTTTAAGCCTCTCAATGATGCACTGGAACGACTGTCAAAAAAGTGTGAAAGAGATAACCATGCTTCAGATTGTTGCAGTAAGGCAGCAAGTGCTTAGCAATGGAGATTGAGATGCCAGAATACGCAATAATACGATTAGGAAAAGATAGTGTTGCAGATATTATGAAGATAGACTCATTACATGATGCTCCTATAGAACCTCTACGGTTTACAGTTACATGTACACAAGTGCATAGTAATGTGGTCGCTGGTTTTTATTGTTTTTTGTGTCTTGGATCAGATAATAGAAAAGGGTTGCCAACTCAATGGGCTCAGGGGCTTCGTGCTTTAGGAAAGATAGTCAATAAAGAGGGTGGGCCAAAGTATGGTGATAAATGGCGGGTAAAAGTCGAAGTAAAAGTAGTCTTTTCAGAATCGATTAATAAAGAGGCTTTTCTTGTAAAAGCACCGACTGCTTATGCCGCTTTTTCAAAGATGCCTGTAATAGGTTTAAGTTCGTATAGCAACCAAACAATTCAGCAGATTAAAACAACAGAACCTGCTCAAGATATTCAAGCCCTGCTTTACTCTATTGAGGCTGCACACCCAGGCTGTAAGGCTCAGATAGAGCTGAACTATCCTGAATTAATTACTCTTTTTGATTACATGCCTCCAGAATTAGAGGGAGGGTCTTTTTATGCAGAAAATGGGACATCTATAATTACGGAAACCAAAAGAGAGAAAATCGAAGGGCTTGATAAACCAGAGTCAACAGGATGGGATGAATATCCTCTTGACTCTGTCTTTGTACGCAAGGAACAGAGGGCAGTCGTTGAAGTTGTAAAGAGAATTAATGCAGATCGATTTATTCTCAACCCTGATTTTCAACGAGACTTTATTTGGTCTATAAAGAAACAATCGAAGCTGATCGAATCCTGCCTGATGCGTCTCCCGCTGCCGGTTTTTTATGTAGCTGAAGGTAAGGATGGCCGCATTATCGTCGTAGATGGCTTGCAGAGACTTTATACATTTAAAAGATACTTGAATAATGACTTTTCCCTTAACAAGCTTGGAGAAGGCCCAGAGTATGTTTCACAAGGAATCCAGCTTGTCGGAAAGCGTTTTAGCGATCTGCCTCTTAATCTGCAAGAGCGAATTGAAGATACCCAGCTTACCCTCTATATCCTCGATGCAAAAGCCCCTGAGCGGGCGAAACTCGATATCTTCGACAGGGTTAATAGCGGTGAGCCCCTTGCACGACAACAGATGCGGAATTGCCTCTTTAATGGACCTGCAACACGATGGCTCAGAAAGGCAGCGGATAGTCAAGGGTTTTTGGATGCTACAGGCAGGAGTCTCAATAAAAAATCTATGCGGGATCGAGAGGTTGTCAATCGCTTTTGCGCATTCCGTCTTCTGGGAGTGAAGCAGTACAGATCCGATATGGACGATTTTCTAGCAAGAGTTTTGGAAAAAATGAATAATATGAGCGAACAAGAACTTGATGAACTCTTTGAAGCTTTTTTGAATTCTATGAACATAAATTATCTTCTTTTCGACAAACATGCATTTCGAAAATCATTAGAAGTCAAATCAAAATGGGCTGCTCGGACGGTGATAAATATTGCATTGTTTGATGTCTGTTCCGTTCTGTTTGCTCCTTTAGAAAAGAATTTTGTTAATGAAAAGGAAGATCAATTAATAGATAGAATAAGCGGCCTATTAAATCATGCTGAGTTTTTCAATGCTATTACCTATGGAACCAACGGTTTGTTGCAGGTCAAAACACGATTTAAAATGATGGATGAGGTCATTTCAGAGGTAGTTTGATCATGTTAACACAGGTAAAACTTAAGAATTTTAAATGCTTTGGTTCTCTTTCGTTGCCGTTGTCCCCCTTAACCCTGTTAACAGGATTTAATGCCGCAGGTAAGTCAACGACGTTGCAGAGCCTGTTGTTGCTTGCTCAGGCTTTGCGATCCGGCAACAGGTCAGCGGAGTTGTCTTTGAATGGTCCGCTTGTCTGCTTGGGTACGCCTGGTGAAGTGTTGAATTCGGGAAGAAGCGATGTCATTTTTTCCGTCGGAGATGATAAGGTCGATATTGAATGGGCGTTGCAGGCCGAAGATCGAATAAAGGGAATCTCCATGCGAATCCGGCGACTCGGAATAAAAAGTGTCAAGGGCGCCAAGGAGTACGACGACTTCAAAATGTTGGAAATGCTTTTGCCGCCTGGAGTCAACAATGATGCGCTGCAATTAGTTGGACGATTACGGGAAACGATTTTTCTTAGCGCATTAAGAATGGGGCCTGCCAACGTATTTCCTTTTCCAGAAGAGCCCTCACCAGTACATGCCGATGTCGGGGTTCAAGGTGAATTTGCTCCTTGGTGGTTTCATCAGTTTATCGATGAAGAGATTGATGCCTCACGCTTAAATCCCTCTGATCAAGCGGCAACCTTGCGGCGCCAATTCAACGCATGGGCTAGTGAACTTTTCCCAGGTGCACAAGGGAATGCATTGATAATAGAAAAAACGAACCTGGTGCGGCTTGAACTTCGAATAGGCGATATGGAAGATTGGCGGAGACCGTCTAACATTGGCTATGGCTTAAC
>JAFDAE010000298.1 GCA_019314005.1 Deltaproteobacteria bacterium
ATTAGCCTGTGGGATCAGCTACTTGCTGAATTCTCTCCTGGAAGACCTATATGGGGCTTTGGCAATGATGACGCACACTCACACAATCATGCAAAATTCACCTTTAACGTATTTTACTTTGACATCTGCACCGGGGCTAGTGTAAGGCAAGCTATGCTCGATGGGCAATTTACATTCTGCGATTCTTCGAGACCTGTAGACTACACCAAAGAAAAAATCGAAGATGGAATGTTCCCTTACATCAACAGTATTAAAGTAGATGAAAAAGCTCAGACAATTACAATTGACGCTAAAGATTACGAACAACTCCGCTGGATAACAGCTCCGAAATCTTCAAAGCCAATCGGCGACTTCTTAACCAGCAAACAGCCTTGGGAACTGGGACAGGTTGTAGGCGATGCAAAAACTATCAGCTATAACACCCCCGCTGTTAAGAATTATTTAAGAGCTGAATTGATCCGCAAGGACGGCAAAGTATCTTACCGAACATTCGTCAATCCATTTGGTGTTGAAAAAATATGATATCGCTATGGTAAGCGAGCTAAAAAGAATTCACCTATTAAAGTAACGGAAGGTTAAAAATGAAAAATCGTAATGTCGGTTTAATCTACTTTGGCTTAGATGTTATGCTCTCAACAATAGTGCTGGCCTTGGTCAGCATTATTGTTAAGGATCCTCACTATGGAGAGTGGTCAATGTGTTTGGTTGTGCCGGTATTAGCTAATGCACCTGTCTCTTTGATTGTGGTTCCTTGGCTAAAGGCTATGACCGAAAGAACTGAGTGGGTTTTGTTAATATTTGGTCTGAGTTTAGGCTGTATTCAAAACTACTTTTTAGGATGGATGTCAGCGTGGGCTTTTAAACATAGAAAACAAAAGGCCCCTTGGGGGTGGATTTTACTTATCATATTTTCGATGTGGTCTGCTTTTCTTGGATATATGTTTTTGATGTCATTGATAGCGAGTTTTGGGATGTTCTTGTAACTTTTCCTTTAAAAACACCAATATTTTTTTGTAAATGCCTTTAGAGTTGATTATAAAGGCAGCAAGTAATGATTCGCCTGTCTTGCTCAAAAATTCGAACTTGTTAATATCAAAGGGCTTATGTAGAATAACAATTTCGTTTATAATTGCAATTTTAGCTCGCCGATTCCGTAGGATAGAGTGATCAATAGTTAGGAGACCAAAGGAAATGACACAATTGAAAAGATTAAGCTGTAAGGTGAAATTAAGGTTCATGGAACCTTTAATTATCTTTGACAGAAATGGAACTGTCAACTTTTTTAATTTTTAAAGATAGATTTGGTATAGTGTTAGAAGCAACTATATTGTTGTAGAATTATTGGTATCGTACGGAGAAAAATATGCTTTTTAACCGTGTAAATGGGAAATGTGAAATTATAAGAGTTTTGTATAGGAAAACAGATATTTTTAAAAATTCTTGAAATATGGATATGTCGGTAACAATTTGGTAACATTTGGGATGTAAACTGTGGGGATTGGTTTAAAGTTGCGGCTTGTAATTAAATGATAATTGAAAGGGTTGAGAATATGTCATGTTATAGTAAGCTTTCAAAGGAAGAGTGTAGGCGGCTTCGCGATATTTCTTCTGAAGAACATAAATTTTTACTAAAGAAGCCACAGTATATAATTGGTAATGTTGTTATTCTTGCTTTGGTTTTTCGTTTCCTTTTTACCGGTTTGGGTTATAAGGTTAGCCAAGTGCCGAGTGTTTTTGATGTAATTAGCACTATTTTAGGTTTGGGTGTAAGTTTGCTATCTTTGTGGCTTTTAAGTAAATGGCTTAAATTTTTTAAAAACAGTATTGTGTTTATGGTTATGTTTAGTATTTGGGTGTTTGCATGGCAATTATTGGTAAATGCTCATTCAGGCCCCGTGGCGATTGAACCGGAACATCTGGTTTGTGCAATTCTTATATTTATTGGTTGGCTATGTTCCTGTGGTTCGATCAAAGAGTATTTTATTGAAAAAATATTCATGTCGGAAAAGAAAGCGGAAGGGCAATGAAATTATTAGATGTCTGGTTGGATAAGTATTAAGATAAGAAGTTAGCAAGATGACTAGCTGGAGCAGGTTTCAAAAAAAAGTGACCTTCCCCCACAATGACTGGACTAAAAAAATGAGGCAGATCAGGAGAACCCGCCCTTTGAACAATTGAAAAGATTAAGTCGTAAGGAGAATATAATGAGCAAATATATCAATAAAATACTTCTGATTTTATGCTGTATATTTTTTGTTATTTTTTGCTTTTTACTTCGGCGTAATCATCAATGGAAAGATGAATTGTCCTTGATGTCACGATATGCTGGTACTCTCGAAGCATTAAATGATTACAAGAAAGGTAATCTACGAATTTATAAAATAATATACGATGGAAAGCGTGAATTCTCCGGCAAAAAAGAGGGGGTTTTCGAAGTATGGTACGAACCATGCTACTTGATTTTAGGCAAGCCTCATATATTTCAAACTAAGGTATTCACAACAGCTTATAACAGTAAAATGAAATATATGCATCAACATCCAGAAAGATTCTCTATTTCAATGGATAATACTTCTAAGTGATACAGAATATTATATAGATCAATCTGGAGATGAATCCTGGCGTAAAGTTTATTATATTCGAAAAGCAGATAGCGAAGCACTGAAACAAATGGATATAAATATTAAGAGTATTGTTTTTGAAAAAGTAGAATCTGAGTTGCCAAAAAGATAAAAAAACTATTTAGCC
The DNA here is from genome assembly GCA_019314005.1 of Deltaproteobacteria bacterium. Next base: position 2,749 of record JAFDAE010000298.1, read on the forward strand.
GTTTAGTTGTATAGGGTATATCATGAACAAAAACTCGTTGAAGAAATGGTGCTGTATTACACTCGGATTCGGACTGCCTTTTATCGCCATACTCATTGTCGCGTGGTTTCACATACGTCCTGATGTTCTTTACAATATTGGGCCAATTCCGTTATGGATAACGATAGGAATAGGAATACTATTCGCCATCTGCTTGCCACGATACGCCAAGTTTCTTAAGAGATGCACTGAAACTAAGTTAGAGTTTTGGGGACGCTTTTTTATTGATGTGATTCTTGTAATTTTAGTGCTTATAGGCCTGTCATTGTAAAAACCATAAAATTTTTGATCCAACCTATGACGAATTCGCCAGAGTTACAAAATATCAAAACTATGATGCGACCAACACTGCTGCAAGAGTTGAGTTCAACTATTGGTACGATAAGATGCACAATGATGACAAAGAATCTTACCGAACATTCATCAATCCATTTGGTATTGAAAAAATGTGATCAGCTTAATTCTCAGATTTATTAGCAACGCCATGGTCAAATAGTTTGGCCATGGCGTTTTTCTTTTCGTTAAAAATATTTCCTGACAGTTTGTCAGTTGTTATTTATTAAAACAGGCTTCAAATTCTTTGTAAACAGCT
>JAFDAE010000299.1 GCA_019314005.1 Deltaproteobacteria bacterium
CTATTAAGGGAGCGTGTAACGTTATATGGTCCAGAAGGTCATCCAAGAGCCCTCAAACCAGACCGAATGGAATGGGGTGTAAGTTTGTAAAGATGGGCCGCAAAGATCAGATGGCATTAAAGACCTTTCTCGGCCAATTAGCAAAAGGGGAATCCATTTTTCTTCCCCGCGTGTAACTACTCAGGTTCAAAGTTCAGGGGTTCAAGGTTAAACTGACCCGCCCGCCTCGCATGAGAAGTTACTCAAACTTACACATAGTTGCAGGACAAACATAATGAAAAGCTATCGTAAAGAACTCTGGTTTAACGTGCCTACAAGACGGGCTCTCATCAATATCACACATCAAGTTGAGGAATGCTTGAGGGAAAGCGGAATCAGCGAGGGTCTTGTGCTGGTTAATGCCATGCACATCACCGCATCTGTATTCATTAATGACGATGAATCCGGGCTTCATCATGATTATGATGTTTGGCTTGAGAAACTGGCCCCTCATGAACCTGTTTCCCGGTACCGCCACAATGTGGGTGAGGACAATGCCGATGCCCATATGAAGCGGCAGATTATGGGACGAGAGGTAGTTGTTGCTATTACAGATGGGAAATTAGATTTTGGCACGTGGGAGCAGATCTTTTACGGCGAGTTCGACGGAAGGCGCAAGAAGAGGGTGCTGGTTAAGATCATTGGTGAGTAGGCGAATTAGAATAATAGGAGACCTTTGCACAACGCGACATTTTTTTGTCAGGCAAGGCAGGTGAAAATCTTAACCGGAGGAATACATTAGGTATTTTGAGGATTAAAATTTGAAGCCTGACGCCGCATCACGAAAAAATGGCAGTTATGCAAAGGTCTCAATAGTTGATACCACGGCCATAGGCAAGGATCATTACTTCACTTCGGTCTCCAATGCCTTAACCGGCTATGCTATTGGCCTTGACAATAAATGGCTGGATACCTACGTTCAGCAATGATCCTTGCCTATGGCCGTTCAGTTGCCCGAACTTTTTGAGAACTCGCCAATCAGACACCATTCCGATTAGAGACCTTTGAAAAATATTCAATTTTGTCCAAGTTCAAGGAAGGCGAAAATCTTAACCGGAGGAATACATTGGGTATTTTGAGGATTAAAATTTGAGCCTGACGCCGAAATTGGGCAAAAGGGGATGTTTTTCAAAGGTCTCAATTAGAATGATTACCTTGAATCCCACCGCCAACTATCCGATAAGAACATAAAAGGCTTAACACGTGTCCATCCAGAAATGGTAGATTTTGTTCCAAGACAAGGCCGCACAAAGGTTTTTACCGGAGGCGTAGCCGTGCTACGTCGAGGACAGAAACCTGCGGAGAACGCAGTATCGGGACAAAATATGCCATTTCTGGATGGACACTAAAAGGAGTACCACCACCAATGCCCACGCAACCCAAAATCTCTCTGAAGGGAATCGATGAAGCGGTTGAAAGCTTTCCCAAAATAAAGAGAGAAAACTTAAAATATAAGCTCATCACAACAATAAGGACATATTATCAAAGCGATAGCGATATTAAAAAAATAAAGAGCATCCCCCCCGACGATCTTATTAAAATCCTGTGGGACACAGGGGACGATCCTGCCAAGATCAAGGAAAAGAAAAAGAACTTCAGTAATCTTAAATCCACTCTGAATCGCGATCTTCGCGACATGTTCAATAACGGAAAAAATCCTGAAGGTATCAAGATAGGACGTAACAATGTCTTTGTTATGTCTGATGAGATGAAGGATCAAATTATCAAAAAATTTGATCTAAATATCAAATCGATTGAGGTGAGGACGCCCGACGCTGACGATGAACAGAAGGAGAAAGAGGATGATATTCTCAAAGACATTCCAGAGCCGGCCGACAAAGAACTGATCAAAGAAAAACTCAAGGAACTCATTGAAACGGTAAAAACGGAAAAGTTTGTCTGGGAGACAGATGAGCTCGCACAAGAGATTGAGAACCTTATAAAATTTCTAAAGGCCGATACAAAACAAATAGAACCGGAAGAAAAGGAGGAAAAAGAGGAGGACCTCCATGAGATTATAGAATCCATAGACAAGGAACTCATAGACCAAAAACTGAAAGAGTTATTGGAAAAGCTACAGGATGAGAAGTTCCTTATCGATGCCGAGGATACCCTTGAAGAGCTTGAAAAAATAATAAAAAGTATAGAATCAGACAATGAGTGTAATGTTAAAGAAGAACTTTTTGACACCCAGATCCTTATACCCAAGGGGGTATATGTAATAGGGAATAAAGACTTTAGACGGGATGAACAGCCGGATAAAAGGGTTGAATTAGATGCTTTTTATATAGACCAATACCCCGTAACAAACTCTCAGTTCATGATTTTTGCAAAAGAGACCGGCTATAAAACCAGCGCTGAAAGACGGGGAAGTGGGGAGGTTTGTCTGGGAAAATATCAAAGGATCGAGGACCCCAAAACCGGCCTTACTACCCTAAAATATAATAACGGCAACACGTTTAAAACAGTAGAAGGCGCCTGCTGGAAATATCCTTTCGGCCCAGGAAGCACTATCCAGGAAAAAATGGACCATCCGGTGGTTCAGATAAGCTTAGAAGATGCATTAGCATTTGCAGAATGGTCGGGGAAAAGGCTGGTTACAGAATTTGAATGGGAAGCAGCGGCAAGGGGGAGTGACGGAAGGCTATTCCCTTGGGGAACCGACTGGAAAACAGAATCTTGTAATCATGACGAAAGTGCGATTAGTGACACAACACCTGTCAACCAATATGATGAATTGGGCAACAGTCCTTTTGAGGTGTACGATATGGCGGGAAATATCTTTGAATGGACAAGCACCAAATACAATGATCCCTTCACCAAGCACGCACCCAACAATTATTACGTAATTAAAGGGGGAAGCTGGGCCACGCAAGGTATCCTGACGGCAGCCAAGCGTCTCATGAAACATGCTCAATCCTGGTCGAACACGATCGGGTTTCGATGTGCAAAGGACAGTATCTTAGAATCTCAGTCTGTAACCAACGAATAGGACGTCATCAGACTTTTTCCAATCTCTGGAGTCATCAAAATGGACTTTGAGATGTCTGTATCCTACAAGAATGGCCGCATTCTCTAAAATATGTACACCGATGGTAGTTCTTACGTCTACATACCTCTCCGAATCCTCAAAACAAAGAGAATCAGGGGCCGCACATATACTTGCTGAAACCTCGAGAGGGATACCCGAAATAGTTTCAGGAATATCATATGTAGCTGAAAGGAGAAAGGGTATTGCCAACAGATCGCCCTCTTTATGCCTATCTTCCATTTCTCCCCATACACCTTTAAAGCCCAAAGCACATCTTAGCCCGGGAG
>JAFDAE010000045.1 GCA_019314005.1 Deltaproteobacteria bacterium
GAGACCTTTGCATAACTGCCATTTCCCCGTGATGCGGCGTCAGGCTTCAAAATTTGGCACGCAGTGAAGCGTCAGCGCTATCCTCGAAATACCCAATGTATTCCTCCGGTTAAACTTTTCGCCTTCCTTGCCTGACGAAAAAATGTCGCGTTATGCAAAGGTCTCCATTAACCATTCAAATTAAGTCCCCCCCGCAAATCTTCACTATCAATTGTTCCATAACTATCCTGGGTGATTGAGGGGATAATTTTAGACGACTGTCTGTATCAAGAAGATGGGGCATGACCTGGAGCAGTTCTTCCAATTCAAAGTTGTCTGCCTGAAGCAAGGTCTTGTACAGGACAAAGGGATGGGCCGTGGACATAAATCCTTCTGTAGCACCCTTTTTGATCTCGGGCAAAATGGTACTTTGAAAGGCTGCATAACTCAAACCTGCCTTCCACCCTCGGCCATGATCACTCCGGATAAAATCCTTGGCGAGAAGAAGCTTACGTATCTGATTTACTATTGTTGCAAGCACCGGAAGCGGGTGGACGTTGTTTTCCAAAAGGTTGTGCAGGATAAGGAGACCTTGTTCCGTATCCCTTTCCCCTATTACATTCCCCAACTCATATAGTGGATCTTCACGGGAACGCTCTGTCACTTCTTTAATATCTGAGGCAGTTATTTTTTTACGGTCCCCCACATACTGGATCACCTTCTCCAGTTCACTGACAAAGCGGCGCAGGTCATATCCTGTACGGTCGAGCAACTCGGAAAGACCGGCATGATCCACAAATTTCCCCCGCTCTTTTAAGATCGACTCCATCTTCATTTTGAAAAGATTTAATCGGGCTTTCCGGTCCGCGCTTCGCGTACCCTCAGGAGCAGAGCAATCAACGACGGTACCGATCTTCTTGATAGTCTTATACAGTGTGCGCCTCTTGTCCACAAACGAGGTGGTAACAACAAGGGTGTTGTCTGCCGGGAGCCCCTCCTTTAGCAGTTCTTCCAGTATTGAAAGATCATCCTGATAAGCAGGCGGAGGTATCCTCTGGTCAACCGCATATTTGATTATGTCATCGATCCAGCTTAAGCCCTCGACATCTCTTTTAAATCCGACATGCTTCTCCCAATCGGCGTCGGAGATATTGCGCCAGGCCCCGTCTTGTACATCATTAAGTGACCACCCTGCCAAAGCCAACACGTCAAAAAAACAGAGCGCGGCCTTACGGTACTCCTTTTCATCAATAGCTGCCCTGGACTTTGCAAAGATTGACTCGGCATCCTTTTTTGAGATAAATATCCTTGATTCCTGAACAGCTATAACCTTGCGGGTCGGAATCATCGGGAAAGTATTGAGTCGTTCGACTGTATCGTGAATGTTCTCCGTGCGTCCATCGATAACCTCATAGTTTAACACACGATCGTTCTCGGGAATCAGACAATCGATGATCGTCTTAAACGCTGTTTTATATAAAAACTCGTCACCATACAGTAGATAGACCGGTGAAACATCCCCCTTCTTGATGGTCGCAAGAAGCCCTTCCAGTTCCTTATGATTAATCTCTGCCATATTCACTCACATGGTAACATACGTGTTGCGAGTTGCGTGTTACGGGTTACGGGTTTTTATTTCCATTCCACCACTAAGTAGTGAATTTGGCACCCTTGCTACCCAATCCATCAGTATACCCTTATTATTACGTTTCCTTTTGAACTCGCAACACGTAACACGCAACTTTATTTTAATGCCCTGACAATCTGTGTTCATCTGCGTCCACGAAACAAATTCTATACTGTGAACTTATGGATGATTCGATCACAAAACCAATTCCAAGTCAATGACATCCTATTTTAACCTTGGAGGACTCGCCCAAATTCGAACTGAGGCCAATTTTTGGCTTGACAATGGAGGGTGTATCCGCTAGAAATAATTGGTTATACTTATAAAAAAATTCTGCACGTTTTGAATCTTGTATTATTCGGAGGTGTGATATGAAATTAAAGCTTATATTTATTGCGGCATCGTTTTTTGCTTTGATGTCCGTTGGGCTCCCGGTTGAGGCGTCAATCAAGATTATGTTCCCCCCACAGGATGTATGGGTTTCTGCGGATAAGACCACGGGCACGGAAATTGTAGAAGTTGTGGGCGTGGTTGCAAAAGAGAAAGCTAAGTTTGTCACAGTCAAGGTAAAAAGGGGAAAATTACTTGGAAGGGACAAAATCCCTATCAAGAATGGCGCGTTCAGTCTCCATGTTCAACTAACAAAAGGAGAAAATCGCGTTATTATCAAGAGCGGAAAATCTACGGTAGAAAGGAAAATATTCCTTGCTGTTTCCAAGGGAAAAATTCCAAAAGGGTTCAAACACTATTATGTCCATCCATCGACGGACAAATCGATGGAAAGACCATCATGCGATACGTGTCACCAGCTCAAAGGGAGGACCCCTTCCTATAAACGAATTATCCCGACAAAGGCCAATTGTACTACAGGAAAATGCCATGATAAGATCGGAAAGGCTAAATACATACACGGGCCTATCGGCGCAAAAATTTGCGTATTTTGCCACAATCCGCATGGTTCCGTCCTGCCCAAGGTGGTTTCCAGAGGCGGAGCCGACTTGTGCATATCCTGTCATCAGGAAGAAAAGAGGATCTATAAAGACAAGGTTATCATGCCTCCGGTGAAAGAAGGGAACTGCATCGTCTGTCACGATCCTCATCAGTCTTCTCAAAAGTTTCAGCTTATAGGCAAATCGCTCGAGGGGCTTTGTTTTAACTGCCATGACAAGGGAATAAAAAAATATACTTCTTTACATGGTCCCATGAAGCAGGGAGAGTGTATCGCCTGTCATCGCCCTCATTCATCGCCCTATAAGGGACTCTTGGCGGAAAAAAATGAAAAGTTTTGTTTTCTCTGTCATAAGGAACGACTGGAGCAGTTCAAGAGAAAGTTCAGTCATAAACCGCAAACGGAAAATTGCAATAGCTGTCATACGGCCCATGGATCCAACGTTACATTTCAACTGAAGGACAAGGAGCCTGAACTCTGCTATTCTTGTCATCAGAAAACTCATCCGGAGGTTATAAAGGAGATAAAGAGAGCCAAGGTACAACATCGCGGTGTAACTGAAGGGAAATGTTCCGCTTGTCACACCGTTCATTCCACCAACTTTCAAAAGCAGTTGAAGGCTCCTCTGAAAGAGATCTGTTTCGTTTGTCACAAGGAGCTGAAAGACAAGGTGACATCCAGCAAGTACCAACACGGGGCGGTAAAAGAAGGCAACTGTAATGCCTGCCACACATCTCATGGCGCTCAGTATGCCCATCTCCTTAAGAAATATTTTCCCGCGGAGTTTTATGCTGCGTATACGCCATCAGAATATGCTATGTGCTTTGAATGCCACAATAAAGATATTTGTAAAGATGAAACAACCAAGGAGTTGACTAACTTCAGAAACGGTTCCGTAAACCTCCATTTCACTCATGTCAACAGGACGAAGGGGAGGAACTGCAAGGCCTGTCACGAGGTGCATGCCGGAAATCAGGCAAAGCATATTAGGGCTGAGGTTCCTTTTGGTATGTGGAGTTATCCGATTCAATTCACACCTAAAGACAACGGAGGCAGCTGCGTTGTAGGATGTCACAAACCACGTTCATACGACAGGGTTAAGGCTGCAAGGAATTAACCCGAGCATTGATGCATTGATTGAACAATACTCGAAGAGACCTTTGCATAACGCGACATTATGAGGAGATGCTTCATGAAAAAATTGGTCATCATATTTGCCGTAGTGCTCTTGCCCTCGCTTGCCTTTGCGTTTCCATTTAGAAACGTAGAACAAGGGGAGAAAATTCCCTCGGTCCAGCTTCAAAAGGTAGATGGAGGGAGTTTTTCACTTTCGCCTTCTACTGTAAAGGGTAAGGGGTTGATTCTCCTCTTTTGGGGTGCGGACACAGCAGTGAAAAAAAAGAGGGCGATAGAAATATTGGAGATACTCAATGGAGTGGCAGAGAGCTATGAGGAGATAAAGGTAGTAGCTATCAATGCCCAGAAGAACAGATCAGAAACGATCCACGAGGTTATCAGCCAGGTTAATCCGCAATATCCTGTCCTATTGGATGAGGGACACGATGCCTATAATGCTTTTGGGTTATTTGTTGTGCCGAGTATCCTGGTGGTCAATGGAGAGGGACTGGTAAAAACCGGGTTTGGGTATTCTAACACTATCGAAGACAAAATTGACACTGAGGTATTGCTGTTACTGGGAAAGATCAGTGAACAAGAAGCCAAAGCAAAACTCACTCTTGAGATTACTTCCGCAAAATCGAACCAAGAAATAAAAGCCTTGCAGCACCTTAGACTTGGCGTGAGAATGGAAAATATGCAGATGCTCGACAAGGCCAAGGAGGAATATGCACGAGCCGTTGGATTGTTTGAGTTGGCCGAGGCGTATATAAGGCTTGGCGCGCTGCGCCTCGAAGAGGGTGATCTTGAAGGAGCGGAAAAGGACATTAACAAAGGACTGGCCCTTGATCCTGATGCGCTTGATGCAAAAATTGCTTACGCAAGGCTACGCGTTGCAAAAGGTGATCTGGAAGGTGTCGTGGAGGATCTGCAGATGCTTTCGTTCATGTCTCCGAAAAACCATGTGTTGCACTATGCGATCGGAAATGGCTACGAGGCAAAGGGGGAATTCAAGAATGCCATAAAGGAGTATAAGAAAGCGTATGACTTCTTAAAAAGGAGGGCTATGAAACAGTGATCCGTGGCATAGTGTCGTTCATCTTACTTTTGATCCTGTTTGCTCCGGCGTATGCGGAAGCCGAAGTCGATATTCTTGCACCCGAACACGAAACACGTGTTGTCGATCAAACTGTATGGCTGGTGGTATCAGCACCAGGCGGTCCAAAAGATATGACCGCGGTATTACGAAATAAAGACACGGGAAAAAAGAAAAAGATCGAAGGGAAAGTCTACAAAGATGTATTTCATGCTCTCCTCAGCTTAGAACCCGGGCTCAACGAGGTAACCGTGGGGGGGAAGACGCTTTTGCTCTCTTACGGCTCAAAGTATGGACCGGCGCACACTCCGGCAGGAAGTAAGAAGGACTTCCGGAAATATCCACGCTATTTATTTCACACGCCGGATAAAGAGAGAAAATGTTCGTGGTGCCACAAAGGTATGGATATTACAACAGCCGACTCAACAACAACGTCTCAGCTCGATTGTGTTAAGTGCCATGCGGAACTGCTTACCGCTGTAAAATATCTTCATGGCCCGCTTGGGGGAAAGGCCTGTTTTGTTTGCCACGATCCGGCAAGTACTCCTTCAAAATTTGCCCCTAAGTTTGGAGGAAAGGGGGAACTTTGTTTCGGTTGTCACCAGGCAAGCAATGTGAAACTTTCGAAAAAAAGGTACTTTCATGGTCCGGTTGGAGCAAATGAATGCACAGCGTGCCACGACCCCCATGGTTCTCGTTTTCGGTATCAGTTAGTGGAGAAGGGGGGTCCACTCTGTTATCTTTGCCATGATCAAAAAAGGTTGGTCGGAGGGAAGATCATCCACGGGGCAGTGCAATACAACGGCTGTGCTATTTGTCACGATCCTCACGCATCGAATTACAAGGCTCAGCTTGTAGATGCCGAAAGGACCTTGTGCGCTCAAGCAGAATGCCACCCGCGGTATGAGGGAATAACCAGGGGGCATCCCACTACAAACCATCCTTTAATGGGCGTACGCGATCCGCTCAGTCCTGAAAGGGAATTGAGCTGTAGTAGCTGTCACAATCCTCACTCATCTGATTTTTCCTTTCTTCTTCCGGGAGTGGGATATTCCATGTGTTCCAAATGCCATTAAGAGGCTGTCCGAGAATTATGTCCGGACAATCTTTTTTGAACTGATATAAAGATTGGACAATATTATGAGACCGTTGCAAAATGGAACGTTTTGCAGTGGTCTTCATTATAGGAGGTAGTACGTGGCCCTCATTGTACAGAAATATGGAGGAACATCAGTTGGCGATGTTGAAAGAATAAGGAATGTAGCCAATCGAGTTATAAAAGAGTACCAGACGGGCACCGATCTCGTGGTAGTGCTATCGGCCATGGCAGGAGTGACTGATCAGTTGATTAATCTGGCCCATCAGGTTGCCGAGAGACCGAATGAACGGGAGTTGGATGTATTGCTTGCGACAGGAGAACAGACCACGGTTTCGCTCCTCGCCATGATGCTTAACTCTATGGGATTCCCGGCCGTCTCTTTCTTAGGATTTCAGGCGGAACTTTTGACCAATGATGCCCATGGCCGCGCCCGGATTCAGGAGCTCAATGTGGATCGTATTCGAAAGGCGCTTGAACAGAAAAAGATTGTCACAGTGGCCGGCTTCCAAGGGTGGACGCGGAGTGGAGACATCACCACGCTTGGTCGAGGGGGATCTGACACCTCCGCAGTGGCGTTGGCCGCCGCCCTAAAAGCTGATTCATGCGAAATTTATACTGATGTAGATGGTGTCTATACCACTGATCCGAATATATGCGGCAAGGCTCGAAAGCTTAAAAAAATATCGTATGACGAAATGCTGGAAATGGCCAGTCTTGGAGCAAAGGTACTTCAGATACGATCTGTTGAGTTCGCCAAAAAATTTAATGTTCCGGTTCATGTGAGATCGTCGTTTAACGAGGAGGAAGGAACCATGGTCGTCAAAGAAGGAAAAGATATGGAAAAAGTATTGGTATCTGGAATCGCTTACGATAAAAACCAGGCGCGCATTACCCTGACCAAGGTTCCGGATCATCCGGGTATTGCGGCGAAGATCTTTACACCAATGGCAAAAGCAAGAATCGAAGTAGATATGATCATACAAAATACCCGCGCCGGCGGTCTGACAGACCTCACTTTTACTGTCGCGACGCCTGACTATAAAAAGGCTTTGGATATACAGCAGAAGCTGGCAGGCGAAATCGGCGCGGAAGGTGTTTATAGTGATGAAAGTATCGCGAAGGTTTCCATTATAGGAGTAGGAATGCGAAGCCATGCGGGTGTTGCAGCCAAGATGTTTTCTGTTCTGTCAAATGAGAATATTAATATTACGATGATCAGTACATCCGAAATTAAGGTCTCTTGTATTATTGAAGAAAAGTACACTGAGTTGGCTATTAGGGTGTTACATGATGCCTTTGAATTGGACAAGATGGATTGAAGATTGATGATTGACGATTGAAGATTGATTAAAATGCCTATTCATATGTTTGATAATTTCATTAAAAGTCTTGATCACTTTGTAAGGGTGGGGGCCTATAGCAAAAAGTAACCAAAGGTAAGCTAATCAAATATTCTTTACGAAACCATCTAATCATCAATCGTCTAATCTTCAATCGTCAATCATCAATCATCAATTGAAAGGGCCACCTTGAGATCCTTTGACAGAGACCAGCAGCTCATAGCCTTCCTCATCGGGCTCATCATTGTAATGATATATTTTGTGAGACCGTTGAGCAGCCCCCTGTCTTTTTCACAGGATAACAGAGTTGCCGGGCAAAGCGATCAGATTCATGGGGTATTTATAGAAGTCAAGGGTTTGGTAAAGAGACCCGGAGTCTATTCGTTTGATAAGGACCCTTCTTGTGTTGAAGCCATACAAAAGGGGAACGGTATCGTCGAGGGATTGGTTCTTAAAACCTGCGACAGGACACCGATCTTGGAGAGTGGTGATCGGTTAACAGTGGTAAAGAAAGATGAGGGTGAGGCGGGGATACAGGTTGCAGATATGGATGCGGCCAGTCAATTAGTGCTCGGCATCCCGTTGGATATAAACGATGTGGATTCAGCAAAATTAGATACCCTTCCTGGAGTAGGCAGGCACTTAGCCGAACGTATCGTTCGATTTAGAGAGGAACATGGGCCGGTTAGGAGCCTGGATGATCTTCTCAAGGTCTGCGGGATAGGAAAGAAAAAACTGGAAAAGTTGAGACCGTATCTGACAATAAAGTAAGCGATCAGCCGTCAGCAATCAGATCTCAGCGTTGAACTTTATTAAATAAGTTTACAAATAGTACCAATCCCGGGGATTCCTTAAGCTGAAAACTGAACGCTGACGGCTGATCGCTTACTCTCTATTAATAAGCGAAGCCACATACCCCGCGCCGAAACCGTTGTCAATGTTTACCACGGCAATCCCAGAGGAGCAGCTATTGAGCATGGCGAATAGAGCGGTAAGACCGCCAAAGCTTGTCCCGTATCCCGTGCTGGTCGGCACCGCAATAATCGGTTTGTCCACTAAGCCGCCGACTACACTCGGAAGCGCGCCTTCCATACCAGCTACAACTATTAAAACTGATGCTTTCTCAAGGCTCTCTTTGTGATCTATCAGACGGTGAATGCCGGCGACACCTACGTCATACAGCGTATCTACGTGGTTGCCCATAGTTTGAGCTGTTATGGCAGCCTCTTCTGCCACTGGGATGTCAGATGTCCCGGCAGTAACAACCAAAATAGTCCCTTTTCCGGTTATTTCGATAGGTTTTGATGAATATACCAAGACTTTTGCATCTGAATGGTATATAGTGTCAACAAATCGTTTGGTGATAACATCAGCCTTTTCTTTTTTGAGCCTGGTCACCATCACTGTGTCATTTTTTAAGACCATCGTTTCCATAATGCCGATTATCTGTTCAGTCGATTTACCCTGTCCAAATATCACTTCGGGAAATCCGTTCCTTAGAGAGCGATGGTGGTCGACCCGTGCATAGGAAATGTCCTGATAGGGGAGATCCTTTAACTGTGCCAAGGCTTCGTCTACAGATACCTGACTGGAATGTACTGAATCTAATAACTGTTTTAACTTCTTTATGTCCATTTTAACCTTCGCTTGAAAAGAATAGTATGATAAACTTGTAAAAAAATCTTTAATTATAAATGTTTTTTTTCACGTTTAGTGTTAAAAATTTCTTTTAATGTTCCGATGATATAAGAAAGCAATAGGAATTTTTCCTATATTCCTCATAACATTTGATACGTTTAACAGATTTTTTGAAATTTTGGAATGAATTTCGCATTACTTCAAAACCATAATGACTTTGTCAAAAGTCATTAAAACCATAAACCTTGACAAGGCAACGATTTCCTTGCCACGAATGTATTGATATCAATATTAAAAGGTGGGTATTTATGAACGTTACTATGCGCGGATACATGGTTTTTCTTCTTGGTATATTTTTTGTTATTGGATGCAGTCAGTTCAACGTCCAGACTGTAAAGAGTACCGATAATATGGGCTCTCTGGATTACCTTGTTGAAGCGGAGACGGAACATATCGAGGACGTCAATGGAGATATAGAGGGAAATGGAGCCGCACCCGCCGAAACCAACGAGAGTGGCGACATCTCCAAAGAGGAGGGGGAGCAGGCACAGACCCTTGATGCCGCGTTGGAACTTTGTGAGGCATCCCAGGAGTTTTGGGGTGAAGGGAACCTGGAGAGGGCGTTTGATGCCCTGGATCAGGCCTATGCACTCATCTTAAATGTAGATCCCGACAATATCCCTAAGTTGATTCAACAAAAAGAAAATCTGCGGTTCATGATCTCCAAGAGGATTCTGGAGATATATGCCTCCAGGTATACCGTGCTCAACGGGAATCATAAAGAAATACCGTTGATCATGAACAAACATGTTGAGAAAGAGATTAAACGGTTTCAGGGGATTGAACGGAGATTTTTTGTAGAGTCCTATCAACGTTCCGGCAGATACAGGGGAGAAATATTAAAGGCTTTGAAAGAAGCAGGCATCCCGGAAGAACTCTCCTGGCTGCCGCTTATTGAAAGCGGATTTAAGGTCAGGGCATTGTCCCGTGCCCGCGCGCTCGGTCTCTGGCAGTTTATCCCCTCGACCGGCTATAAATTCGGCTTAAAAAGGGATGCATGGATTGACGAGAGATTAGATCCTGAAAAAGCGACCGCTGCAGCCATCGCATACTTAAAAGAATTGCATAATATATTTGGGGACTGGTCAACGGTACTTGCCGGTTACAACTGCGGTGAAGGAGCTGTTTTAAGGGTGATTCGCAACCAGAAGATCAATTATTTGGACAACTTCTGGGATCTCTACCAGAAACTCCCCAGAGAAACCGCACGGTATGTTCCCAGATTTTTGGCTACGCTGCATATCCTAAAAGACCCGGCGAAGTATGGGATCACCTTAGAGAAGTTGGACGAACCGATCCCTTATGAAGCTGTGGAGATTGAAAAACAGGTTCAATTAAAGACAGTGGCAGACAAGTTAGGAGTGTCCTCCAAAGATCTCATAGCGCTAAACTCTGAACTGCGGTATAAGGCCACACCGGATACTCCATATAGTCTCAAAGTTCCTTTAGGAGAGGGAGAGGTTTTAATTGCAAAGCTGGATGAAATACCGAAATGGACCCCGCCACAAAAGTCTTATATATACCACCGGGTGAGAAGAGGGGAATCTTTATATCTTATTTCCTTGAAATACAGGACTAGTGTCCGGGCAATTACGAGCGCGAACAACATCCGGCGGAAACATTTCATTCGACCTGGGCAAAAGCTAAAGATACCAGTGAGGGGGAGAGGTGGAAGAAGACGTGTTGCCTCGAATTATCAGCTCCTTCCCGGGGGAAAATATCGTGTAAGGACCGGCGACTCTCTATGGCTTATTGCTCGGAGGTTCAATACCACCACAAAGGAGATTCAGCGGCTCAACGGTTTGAAATCTACTCGTCTTTATGCTAAACAAATCCTTAAAATTACAGAGAAAGGAAGTACACTTCAGGCTAAAAACAGTAAGTCGTACCGCGTGCAACCAGGGGACAACCTAAGCTGGATTGCCAAAAAGCATAATATGACCTTAAGTCGTCTCCTTCGCGCTAACAATTTGACCACAAAATCCACTATTTATCCCGGGCAGGTTATTGTTGTGCATAATTAGCAGGAATCATTGAGCATTTCACATTTGTCAACTTGAGACCTTTGCATAACGTGACATTTTTTCGTCAGGCAAGGAAGGTGAGAAATTTAACCGGAGGAATACATTAGGTATTTCGAGGATAGCGCTGACGCTTCACTGCGTGCCAAATTTTGAAGCCTGACGCC
>JAFDAE010000046.1 GCA_019314005.1 Deltaproteobacteria bacterium
CCCATCTGCCGTAGATAGTAGGCCGCGGAAAGCCCGGCCGGACCGCCTCCCACCACGGCAACACGATAACCGGGCGGCTCGGGAAGACATACAATCAATTTCTTATAATTGTTCCGTTCGTAATCACCAAGGAAACGCTTTGAGAAGTTGATACAGAGCGTCTCATCAATACGTTGGCGGCGGCACGCGCTCTGGCAGGGGTGCGGGCATACGCGTCCGATAACCAGAGGCATGGGACACCGTTCTTTCACGAGTCGCAATGCTTCTAAATACTGGCCGTTGGCAAGCAGGGCAAGATATCCCTGAATGTCGACATTGGCAGGGCAGGTCAGATGACATGGGGCCACACAATCCCCGTAGTGTTTTGAGAGGATCAGTTCCAACCTGTTGCGGCGTGCCTGACGAACCCGTTCGGAATCGGTATGGACAACCATCCCTTCCTTGACCTTATTGATGCACGATATGGCCAGGCGGTCCTTCCCCTCGATCTCTACCACGCAGATACGACAGCGGCCCAGAGGCTTCAGATACTCTTGAAAGCAGAATGTGGGGATAGTGATCCCGGCCTCCTCGGCTGCTTGAAGGATGGTGGTTCCAGGTTCGACTGCGATCTCTTTCCCATTGATTGAGAGTTGAATCTTCTTTGACACGCCTTACCTCCTATTCGATTAAATCGTTTTGCAAAGGTCTCAATGTGTGACTCAGAGCTATCTACTATACATTGAAATTGTGGAAAAAACAAGTAGGGGATAGGCGAGGGTGGGGGCTTTGTTAAACAGGACTCAAGTGGAACCTGCCTATGAGAGGTTATGTTAAAAGCTCACCACGATTTTATCTCTTGGCGAGGGGATGACCTCTCCGATGATCGAGGCTGTATCTATCCCTTTTGCAAGAAGGTTTTCAAGGAGGGGATCGGCTTTTTTCGCCTCTACAGCTATTATCAGTCCACCCGACGTTTGAGGGTCATAGAGGAGGTCCACAAAATCGACAGAGGGGTTCCCTTGAATCTCTACGTGGGGTTGGTAAAAGTTCTTGTTGGCATAGCACCCTGCAGGAACGAGCCCCATAGCCGCATATTGTAATGCTTCCTCGAAATGAGGGATTTGAGATGCTGTTATAAGAAAGCCTCCTTCGGATCCCCGGAGCATTTCCGTGAGATGTCCGATGAGGCCGAAGCCTGTGACGTCGGTACCGGCGTGACCACCCATCTCCTGCATTAATGCTGAGGCATCTTTGTTTAGGGCGGACATTGAATCGATTATCTTTTTTTCAACTTCTTGAGAGGCGGTTTTCCCTTTTATCGCCGTGGCGATAATACCGGTTCCGATCGGTTTGGTCAGGATCAGGCGGTCACCAATCCTGGCGCCGCTGTTGGCTATTACTCTGTCGGGATGCACTGTGCCGGTCACGGAAAGGCCGTACTTCAGCTCTTCATCGTCTACGCTGTGTCCGCCTACAAGAACCACATCTGCTTCGTTGAGCTTTTCAATCCCTCCACGCAGGATCTCCTTCAGAATTTCTTTTTTCAGCTTTTTTATTGGAAATCCCACGATATTCATCGCGGTCAGAGGAATTCCCCCCATGGCGTAGACGTCGCTTAGAGCATTTGCGGCGGCAATTTGTCCGAATTCAAAAGGGGAATCCACAATAGGGGTAAAGAAATCGACCGTCTGAATCAGGGCAAGGTCGTCCCTGATTTTAAAGACCCCTGCGTCGTCCATTTGATCGAGTCCGATCAATAGGCGTGGGTCCTTTATCAATGGAATATCGCACAATATATCGTCCAGGTCCCCTGGACTCAATTTTGCCGCTCAGCCGGAAGCTCTGGCATATTCTGTGAGCCGGGGATCTTTATTGGGTTCTGCCATTGTTCTCCTGATAGTGTATAATAAATTGAGCGCTTCGCTTGAGGACCGGTCCTGCGGACCTTGAGGAGCACTTCGTTCGAGGATAAGAGGGTTGCCTTAAGCCTCAAGCGTAGCGATCCTCAAGGCCATAAGGCCGATCCTTAAGCCCCAAATGGACGTTTCCTGAGTCCGCATTGCGGACGATGTTACCATTTTAGGAAATTAAAGCTGTTTAAAAATTTGCTGATCATCATGGTGTAGAAATCGAGTCCTTCTTTGTCCTCGGCTCCACGGATGCCGCGCTGCGCAAAGTAGGACAATGCGTTATCATAGTTTGCCCGTGAAAGCGCTTCGATCCGCGAAACCTGTCCTTGCTTGTAATGTTTTTTCCCGAGGGCCAATATATTTTTGAGGAGATCTTTTTTTGTTGTTTCGGATCGTTTGTGTTGTTTAAAGGTACTTAATACTATCGAGTAGGCTTCCAGATAGGTTTTTAGAAAAGTTGCAAAGCAAAAGAGTTTCCTAAGCCCTATGGGTGTTATATTGTACGTATTCGGCAAAGAAGAGTGTTCCGTCAGAATCGAGGCTTCGATAAAAGCGGCCAGAACTTCGCGCACGCAATCTTCCGTAGCCTTGTCCACATCGTAGACAAATTCATACTTGAAGAAATCCCGCAGAAATCCATAATCGGCATTTAATGTGTCAAAAGAGAATTGGAAATTTTCATACGTCAGTATTGCCAACGCGGCATAAGCGGCTGGTATGAAGAAATGGACAGAGTTGTTTTTGTAGTACTCGAGGTTGGGTCGTTTGTCTTCAATAATAGTAAATGTCGGATTGTCGGATATGGTATTATCTTCCTTTTTATCATCAAGCCGTTCAATAAATTTACGTTTAGTGTAGTGGATAAGCGTTTCATCCACTGCGCGTGCCATATTGTCAAAGGCCTCGGATAAATGTACATTTTGAATGTCAAGGTGTTCCAGGTAGACATCTATATAATCCTTTAGTTCATTTTTTGTGAACACCTTTTTGGGATAATTCAAAATAGCGCCGGCTATTAGCGCCTGGGGTGTAACCACTGAAATTTGATTAATGCGATGTATAATTCTAAATCCAAGATTTCGATAAATAATCTGGCGCTTCCTTTGCCCCATCTGTTTGAATGGGAGGTCGAAATTAGCAAGAAGATTGTTTAATGATATGGGATCGTCGAATTGGAGGTAAATACGTCCGTACCTCCTTTTTAAATGCTTCCTTGCCTTGATCAACTGCATAAAAGTTTCCGGCTTCTTTTTTTGTCCCTCCAGTTCTTCTAAATATACGTTTTCTTCCATAACCCGATCATAACCGATAAAGATAGGGGCAAACATCATTTCATCACATGCTCCGGTTTCATAAGCTTTTAAAAGGATCGAAAGGAACCCCAGTTTTGGCAAGACAATTTTTCCGGTACGACTCCGCCCACCTTCAATAAAAAATTCTATGTTGAATCCTTCTTTTACCAGCATTCTGATGTATTCTGAAAACACCTTAGCATAGAGTTGCGCTCCCTGGAAAGATCGTCTTATAAAGAACGCTCCGCATTTTCTGAATATAGGTCCCATTGGCCAGAAAGTAAGGTTCTTTCCGGCGGCCACATGAGGACACGGCATGTTATGCATGAATAGAATATGGGAGAGTAAGAGATAGTCTAAATGACTTTTGTGGCAAGGGACTAAAATAACAGGGGCCTTCTGGGAGGCATTTTTAAGCCGGTTAAGACCCTCCATATCAAGGACGACACCATCAAAGAGGGTTTTCCATGTCCAATTAAAGAGCATTGCCAGGCAACGGATAAGTGTAATATTATAATTAGCTGCTATTTCCTGGAGATAACCATCCGCTTTTTTGTGGGTTTCTTGAATGCTCTTTCCATGGTTTTTAGCATACTTCTCCATGAATTTCTGGAAGTGATTGTTTCTTAAAACGAGTTCTTTAAGTTCCTCACGCGGTCTTAATACAGGGCCGGTTATACTTTGACGGTGTCTGTTCAATTGATTTAACAATTTCTGGCGAAGCTTGAAAGAAAGATATTCCAGACTCTTATCCTGATGCTCCGGCATCTGGAGAAATTCTTTGAGCGATATAGGTTCAGAAGCCTCAACAAAAATATTTTGAGGGTTCCTTAAGAGGGTTAAGAGTCTGCGTAGAAGGCCGGGATTTTCCTCTCCTCCGAACAAGATATCGATGAGACGCGGATAATATCGCATAGGCTTTTTACTGAACAGAAACAGGTGAGGAACCAGATAGATCGGCTTTTCAACATCCTGTTGTATATCAATGAGATGTCGGATTGGGTCGGTTTCTGATTTGACAAAACGGCTGTGAAATCCGCCTCGATCCACCAGAGACAAAAGCGTAGTTTCCCCTTGTTCCATGCAGCGTTTGTAAAAACCGGACCGGTATGGGTCGGGAAATTTTTTGCAGCGGATTAGATGGTCTATATGGGCCAATAAGACCCGGAAGATGTGAGAAAAAGGTTGAAAACAAAGAATGCCCTGGTCGAATCCAATGGTAGGGGCAGGGAGTCCCTCCAAGTTGTAGCGGACATTGTAGAATAGGTATTCCAAGTTGCTTTTGTATTTGGATACATAGACTATAATCCCTTTGTCACGCAATTCATTCAAAGATGCTGTTTGAACCTTGTTGATCACTACATCCGAGAATAAGAGCTTGAGTATCCACTGGGAAAGAAAATTAAATATTCCCGAACTTCGAGGGATAAACGATGTATAGTGATCATGATGCCCATGCAAAATGGTATTGATCAGTGATTTGAATTTTCTTTTATCTTCATGGGAGGCCATATCAAATTTCCCCATTTGCAGGCTGGCTGATTGTATAATAAATTGAACTAATTAACCGACAAACCCAATGAGCCCGATGAACAATTTAATTAAAGCTGTAACACTATCATATTTTTTTTCCATGTCAATTTGAAAATTTTTATGGTATAAGCGGCCCATGGTTGTGATCGGCGATATCGTTTTGGTCTATTATGAAGATGAGCCGGCTTTTTTTGCCCGCATCGAAGATCTTGCGCCGGACCGTAAGCCTAAGTGGTTCCATGTCAAGTTGTTAGTGCTTCAGATACCTATTATTGAAATTGTGTGGATATTGCGGGAGGAATACATAAACGGGACTTCTTTTACTATGGAAGGGCATACCATTCGGATGGAGTTGGTTACCGGACCCCAAGAACCCGGGCAACACGGTTTGCCGGATGAGAAAGACTTAAACAGTAAAAAACAAGAGGATGCCGGCGGAAAGGTAATCCCACTCTTTAAGGGAAAATAGAAAAAATCATTTATCAAACTCAAGACTTTTCACGAAACCATCATTTTTGGCTTGCTTTGAATCGGCGTATATGGTATCTGCAAATTTTTATATAACATATAACGAGTTATAACATTTCTATTTTTTGAAAATTTAAAATTTTATCATTTACTATGCATCAAAAAGGAGGGTTTTAGGGTATGAAAACGTTGATCGGTGGTGGTGCGGCTGCGGTGTTGGGAATTATTGGTATGTCAATTTGGTGGAAGCCATTTTTGCAGCTTTTGGCAGGCTCTATCCCTGCCGCGTTGTTGCTGGGTGGTGGCTTGGCAATCTACCTCGGTTTTGATGAGCTGAAAGATACATGGAAGAGCAAGAAAGAAGAAGAGGCTGGTCCATCTTTCAAGGGGGAAGAGGTAGAAAAGTATAAACAAGAGGTAGATGACTTAAAGGACGAGATTAAGTCTTTAAAAAAAGTAGAAAAAAAGGAGAAGTAATAATTTCTCCGTGCATAGTTTGTTAGGGTAATAAATACCGCTCATGAGATTATTATGAGCGGTATTTTTTGTGTTGCCCCCTTTACAAACGGAAAACCGTGATTATAATTTTAAAATCATTGTCATGACGACTTCGTAAAAAAACAAGAAAAGGAGAAGTGTAGCTATGAAGATCAGACCATTGCAAGATCGAATTCTTGTGAAACGTCTTGAGGAAGAGGACATTACAAAGGGTGGAATTATCATACCGGACAGCGCCAAAGAAAAACCTGCCGAAGGTGTTGTTGTTGCTGTGGGCAAAGGGAAGGTTTTGGAAAATGGAACAAAGTTGCCCCTTGAAGTAAAAAAGGGGGACAGGATTCTTTTTTCAAAATATGGTGGTACTGAAGTGAAGATCGAAGGTGTAGAACATCTTATTATGCGTGAGGATGATATACTGGGTGTCATAGAAAAGTAAATAGGTACTTACTCTTGTTTAATGGTAAGATAACTATGTCAGGTTAATTGTATACGTAAACAAATATGTTAAGGAGGATATAAAAAAGATGGCTAAAGAGATTAGATATGACGCCAAGGCCAGGGAGGCGCTTCTTAATGGAGTTAACACCTTGGCAGATGCTGTCAAAGTTACCCTTGGACCAAAGGGTAGAAACGCTGTTATCGAAAAGTCGTGGGGGTCTCCTACCGTGACGAAGGATGGCGTTACTGTTGCCAAAGAGATTGAACTGGAAGACAAATTTGAAAACATGGGCGCCCAGATGGTAAAAGAGGTGGCCAGCAAGACAAGCGACGTTGCAGGCGACGGGACCACAACAGCAACGATTCTGGCCCAGGCTATTTACAGAGAAGGTCAAAAGCTGGTCGCTGCCGGGAATAATCCTATGGCAATAAAACGCGGGGTAGACGCGGCCGTTCAAGTTGTGGTTAAAGAGCTGGCCGGCATGAGCAAGCCGACCAAAGACCAGCGTGAGATTGCACAGGTCGGCACAATATCTGCCAACAACGACGATACGATCGGCAACATTATTGCTGAGGCAATGAACAAAGTGGGCAAAGAAGGCGTTATTACCGTAGAAGAAGCAAAGTCGATGGAGACCACGCTTGAGGTGGTAGAAGGGATGCAGTTTGATCGTGGCTATCTTTCTCCCTATTTTGTAACCGATGCGGAAAAGATGGAAGTTGAGCTGGCTGATCCATACATATTGATTCATGAGAAAAAGATCAGTGTAATGAAGGACCTTCTTCCCGTCCTGGAGCAGACCGCCAAAATGGGTAGGCCTCTTTTGATCATCGCAGAGGACATCGAGGGCGAGGCCCTGGCAACCCTGGTAGTCAACAAGATCCGAGGGGTGCTCCAGTGCGCGGCTGTAAAGGCTCCTGGATTCGGTGACCGAAGAAAGGCTATGTTGGACGATATCGCCATCCTTACAGGTGGACAGATGGTTTCAGAGGATATTGGTCTTAAGCTGGAAAACTTGACAATAAACGATCTCGGTTCCGCCAAACGGATTCGTATTGACAAAGACAACACCACAATCGTAGACGGGGGAGGCAAACGTTCTGATCTGGAAGGCCGTGTAAGGCAGATACGGGCTCAGGTCGAAGAAACAACATCGGATTATGATCGTGAGAAACTTCAGGAGCGGTTGGCCAAGTTGATCGGCGGAGTAGCGGTAATCAATGTCGGCGCTGCAACTGAGACAGAGATGAAGGAGAAAAAGGCCCGCGTGGAAGATGCTTTAAATGCCACACGTGCTGCTGTGGAAGAAGGTATCGTCGCCGGAGGCGGGGTAGCGCTTGTACGGTGTATCCCTGCGCTTGATAAGATAAGAATCAAGGCCGAACAGAAGCTGGGCGTAAAGATTGTAGCGCGCGCATTAGAAGAGCCGCTGCGTCAGCTTGCCATTAATGCAGGCGTCGAAGGTTCTGTTATCGTAGAGAAGGTTAAGGGACTGAAAGGCGATGAAGGCTACAACGCTGATACCAACAAATATGAAAATCTGATTAAGGCAGGTGTGCTTGATCCGACCAAGGTGACACGTTACGCGCTTCAAAATGCGGCGAGCGTGGCCGGTTTGATGCTTACCACAGAGGTTATGATTGCTGAGAAGCCCTCAGAGAAACAAGACATGCCTGCCATGCCTGGTGGCGGTGGTATGGGCGGTATGGGCGGTATGGGCGGCATGATGTAATCTGAGCCGATCCCGAACTATAAATTTATAGAAAGCATATCTCGGAAGCCCTCATGTGTAGAATACATGAGGGCTTTTGTGTGTGATTTCCCTTGAACAACCAAATAGGTTGTGATACGTCCATCTATTGCACCTGTCGTAATTTTAACCCCCTGAGGAGTGCCAAGTAGCGCAGGGCTTAAGCCCTGCAATGAAAAGGCAGAGCTAAAGCTCTGCACTACAGGGGAAACAAGCTTGACAAGGAGATGTGTCATAAAAAATATAGAATTTTGTCGGAGGATATCATGAACTACAAGGAGACCCTGAATCTCCCAAAGACCGGTTTTCCTATGAAAGCAAATCTATCCGCGCGTGAACCGGACTTTTTGAGCAGATGGGGTAAAGAGCGACTTTACGATCAGATTAGAAAGATATCAAAAGGTCGCCCTTTATTTATTCTTCATGATGGTCCGCCGTATGCTAACGGAAATATACATTTGGGAACCGCCCTTAACAAGATATTAAAAGATATTATAGTGCGTTCCCGGCAGATGAGCGGGTTTGATGCTCCGTATGTTCCTGGCTGGGATTGCCATGGTCTTCCGATCGAACATAATGTAGACAAGGAACTCGGCCCAAAAAAGAGATCCATGACCAAGAGCCAGGTACGGAAAATGTGCGGGGCTTATGCTGAAAAGTTTGTGGAGATTCAAAAAGAAGAATTTAAACGTCTCGGTGTTATGGGCGAATGGGACGCCCCTTATCTTACGATGCACCATTCGTATGTTGCCTCTATCGTGCGGGAGTTCGGGAAATTTGCCGTTAATGGGGGTCTGTTAAAGAGCAAGAAACCTATTTATTGGTGTTCCACATGCAAAACCGCTCTGGCCGAAGCAGAGGTAGAATACGCGGACCACACGTCACCTTCGATCTATGTCAAGTTCTCCCTTCGTTCAGATATAAGCAAAGATAACCCTGCATTAAAAGGGAAAAAGGTCTCTGTTGTTATTTGGACAACGACCCCTTGGACGATTCCTGCCAATCTTGCTGTTGCACTTCATCCGGATTTTGAATATGTGGCAGTAGATGTGGGGAATGATGATGTGTTGATCCTTGCCCGCGACCTTTTGGAAGGCTGCATGAAGATGTTCGGTATCGAGGATTATACGATTGTTGCAGACATTGACGCGCATGACTTAGAGCACAAATCTTGCGGCCACCCCCTTTACGACAAAGAATCTAAACTAATTTTAGCCGACCATGTCACACTCGATTCAGGCACAGGGTGTGTTCACATCGCTCCCGGCCACGGACGGGAGGACTATGAGGACGGATTAAGGTATCATCTCGAGATCTATTCGCCGGTTGATGATGACGGACGGTTTAACGACGATGTAGAATACTTTGCGGGAAAGTTTGTATTTGACGCAAACAGAGACATAAACGCAAAACTATCTGAAGTCGGAGCGCTCCTCGCGGAAGAGAAGATCGTTCATTCATATCCTCATTGCTGGCGTTGTAAAGAGCCGGTTATCTTTCGCTCCACTGACCAGTGGTTTATATCAATGGACAAAAACGATTTGCGAAGCAAAGCTCTCGCCTGTATTAATCAGGTTGAATGGATTCCTCGCTGGGGGCGTGAACGAATTTACGGGATGGTGGAAAATCGTCCTGATTGGTGTATCTCCCGGCAACGTTCCTGGGGAGTGCCTATTATAGCGTTTTATTGCACTGACTGCAAAAATATCTTGATTACCAAAGAGATTATCGCGCATGTGGCCGATCTCTTTGATAACCACGGCGCGGATATATGGTTTGACGCGGAGAATGATGTCCTCCTCCCCAAGGGTACTACCTGCCCTCATTGTCAGGGTAAGACCTTTGTAAAAGAGACCGACATACTCGATGTGTGGTTTGATTCAGGCGTAAGCCATACAGCGGTCCTGGAACATAGAGAAGGGCTCCGTCGGCCTGCCGACCTCTATTTAGAGGGGAGTGATCAGCACCGTGGATGGTTTCACAGCTCTCTTCTTACTTCGGTAGGGACCAGAGACGAGTCTCCGTATAAGTGTGTGTTGACACATGGATTTGTGGTAGACGGAAAGGGCAAGAAGATGTCCAAATCCCTCGGAAACATTGTGTCGCCCACGGAAGTCATAAAGAAATATGGCGCAGAGATCTTGAGGCTTTGGGTCTCGGCCTCCGATTACCAGGATGATATCAGAATGTCTCACGATATACTGAAACAGCTTTCTGACGCCTATCGTCGTATTCGTAATACAGGCCGTTTTCTTTTGGGAAATCTAAGAGATTTTGATCCTTCTGCAGATCGTGTCCCTTATGGAGAGATGATGGAGATCGATCAGTGGGCGCTTCATAGATTACAAGAATTGATTAAGAAAATTCAAAGGGCGTACGATGAGTTTGAATTTCATGTTGTATATCACGCGCTCTATAATTTCTGCACCTTGGACATGAGCGCGTTTTATCTTGATGTCTTAAAGGATCGACTGTACACCTCTCCCCAAAAAAATCTTGCGCGCAGATCCGCCCAGACAGCCATGTTTGATATTCTCGACGCCATGGTTCGTCTTATGGCTCCGGTTATGGTCTTCACAGCAGAGGAGATTTGGGATCACATGCCGGGCAATAGCGGGCGGGAAAAGAGTGTCCACCTGGCACCTTCCCCGGAGGTAAATCGAGAGCATACGAATAATGAACTGGCTGAACAATGGGAAAAAATCCTTGCCGTCCGGGGTGAAGTTACCAAGGGCCTGGAGAAGGCGAGAAGCGATAAAGTGATCGGACATTCTTTAGATGCTGCTGTGACACTTTCATTGCCGGCTGATCTGTTTGAGTCTCTTTCACGTTATAAGGAAGAATTCAGAACGATTTTTATTGTATCCAGCGTTACTGTCCTATGCGATGAACCACTAAATGACGCGTATCAGAGCGACCAAATTCCAAATTTGCAGGTAAAGGTGGCCCCTGCATCAGGGCAAAAGTGCGAACGGTGCTGGATACACGATCCAACGGTAGGAGAGAATGAAGGCCATGAAAGTATATGCGCAAGATGCGTGAGCGCTATGCAGGGCGCATAGCGCAGAGGTCAGAGGATAGAGAATAGAGGACAGAGGATAGAGCTGAAAGATCAAAGCTGAAGGCTGAAAGCTAAGAGGACAGATGGTAATCTGACATCTACTTTCTGATCTTTATGGCCCTGGCCCCTGACACCTGAATCGTCATAATCGACCAGGTTGTTAAGCTGATTATCAGAAAAAAGCTTATTATCCATCAAATGATAGAAGTGATTCCGGGTTTTTTCAACCTGGTACATGTGCGCAATACCGGAGGAGCCTTTGGTATCCTTGCCGGCAGTGCATCTTCAGGTCTCAGGATGGCGCTCTTTGTCGGTGTTTCACTCATTGCAATGGGAATGATCTTTTATATCTATTCCAGGGTGAAACCGGGTCAAGCTGGGTTTTCTGCAGCGCTTATTATGATACTTGGGGGGGCGGTAGGTAATCTGATTGATAGGGTCCGGTTCGGAGATGTGGTAGATTTTTTGGATTTTTACATTGGTACTATCCATTGGCCGGCCTTTAATGTTGCCGATAGTTTTATAACTGTGGGTATTGTTCTTTTCTGTTATTATCTGGTAATAAAGAAGGTGCCCTTGTGAAGGGATCTGCTTGCGAGAATATAATGTGTAACCTAAATCTGCAATCTGAAATCTGAAATCCGAAATACTCTATGCATCCTACGTTATTTCATATCGGCAACTTTACCGTCCACACATATGGTTTCTTTATCGCTATTGGGTTTATGCTTGCTATCTCAATGGCGGTTCGGGAAGCCAAAAGGGTGGGGGAAGACGGAGAAAAGATTATAGATCTTGCTCTGTATATTCTTATCGCGGCGATTGTTGGTTCTCGTCTTCTCTATATTGCGATTAACTGGGGAGATTTTAGGGCCCAGCCCCTGGAGATGCTCCGTATATGGAACGGAGGGCTGGTTTTTTATGGAGGACTCATAGGGGCGTCGTTTGTGACTGTATGGTATCTCAGGAAGCACCAGCTTCACGTATGGAAGACCGCAGATATCCTTGCGCCGTCAATTGCTTTGGGACAATCCATAGGGAGAATTGGTTGCTTTTTTGCCGGGTGCTGTTACGGGAAGGTGTGTGATCATTGGTGGTGTGTCACATTCACCCATCCTGAGTCTTTGGCACCGAAGGGTATCCCTCTTCACCCTACTCAACTCTACTCTTCCGTCAATGCATTCCTGATCTACCTTGTTATTATAGGACTCAGAAGGAGAAAGAAATTCGAAGGAGAGCTCTTCTGGGTCTATATACTGCTTTACGCCATAACGCGGTCGGTGATTGAATTTTTCCGTGGAGACCACAGGGGAACTTTGTTTGGCAGTCTGCTCTCCACGTCTCAGGTTATCGGCATTGTGATGGCAGTCGGTGCCGGTTGTATGCTTGTTTATCTTAATCGCTTATCTCACCGCAAGGGCGAAAAGGGCGCAAAGTAAAGTCTAAGGTGTTAAAGAGGTTGATAAATCCGAATATCGAATATCGAAATCCAAAACAAATCCTAAATTCAAATATCAAATGTTCAAAACATTCTTCAACCATACATAATACCCTATTACTTGCAACTTATGCTCTTCATATAATGTTTTATATTTTGTATTTTGGTCATTCGAATTTGTTTCGGATTTCGTGCTTCGGATTTCGAATTTATCCCATAAGAATAGAATCAAGAGAAGTGTCAACAGTCTTTAAAACTTTGCGCCTTTGCGGTGAACTATTACATTAAAACTATGCGTCCCTGTTTTCATCCCAGATTAGTGAACGACCCTTTTGGAGACCCGACCCTTTTTATTCCGTTTCTCTATGAAAAACGTGCGCTGATGTTTGACCTGGGAGATGTTTGCTCCCTTTCTTCCAGGGATATTTTAAAGCTGACGCATATCTTTGTTACCCATACCCATGTAGATCACTTTATTGGATTTGATCATGTGCTGCGAATCTTATTGGGAAGGGAGAAATCCCTTCATCTGTTTGGTCCGCCGGGGTTTTTACAAAATGTAGAGGGCAAACTGGCCGGATATACGTGGAATTTAGTAGAGAACTATTCCAATGACTTCTCGTTGAATGTAACAGAGATCAATGTCGACAGTATGGTAAGCAAGGTATATCGGTGCCGTAATCGATTTAAGCCAACCGAAGACACGCGTCAAGTCCTGTTTCAGGGGAAGCTCCTCGAAGAACCTTCTTTGTCCGTGCACGCCATTCATCTGGATCATAAAATTCCGTGTCTTGGTCTTGCCCTAAAGGAACGCTTTCATGTGAATGTGTTAAAAGATCGGTTAAAGGGTCTTAATCTACCCGTGGGGCCCTGGCTGAAAAAATTCAAGGATGCTATTTACAACAAAGAGAATGAAGATAAGCTTTTTAGTGCTGTATGGAAAGAAGGCTCCCAACAATATAAGAGAGAATTCCTATTAGGTGAATTAAAGAAAGAAATCGCCCGTATTACGCCGGGCCAAAAAATTGTCTATATCACAGATATTCGCTATACCCCGGAGAATGTGGAAAGGGTGGTCAATTTTGCAAAAGACGCGGATGCCCTTTTTATCGAGGCATCATTTCTTGATACGGAACGGGAAACTGCGTATGAAAAGTATCACTTAACCGCCCGGCAGGCAGGAAGCATTGCACGTAAGGCAGGTGCTAAGCAGTTTAAGCTGTTTCATTTTTCTCCCCGTTATACCCACAAGGCAGAGCTCCTCTATCAGGAGGCGGAAGCTGCATTTGTTAACACGGCCTAGAAATGGCGGCATACCCCAATTTCTATAAATCCGAAATCCGAATATCGAAATTCGAAACAAACCCGAAATTCAAATACCAAATGTTCAAAACCCTACAAATTTAAGGACGTAGTATTCCAATTTGTCAATCCTTCAATTTCTTAATCGCTCAATTGCCTTGTTTTAGATTTTGAATTTTGGTCATTCGTATTTGTTTCGGATTGAGCGCTGACGCTTCACTTCGTGCCGTGTTTCGAATTTCGGATTTAATTAAGCTTCAGATTTCGAATTTCGCGTTTTTCCGACATTTTTTGAATTAACAGGACTAACCTCCTATCGGCGTTATGGTATCTGCCATCATGACAGACGGTTTGATATCCTTCATGTACCGTTTTACCCCCTTGATAATCCCGCCGACGAGACGATCCTGATACTTGGAGTTTGTCAGACGTCTACACTCTGTCTTGTGGCTCATGAATCCGAGTTCAACCAGAATAGAAGGCATCTTTGCACCCAACAACACATAAAAGGGGGCCTGTTTTACGCCAAGGTCTTTGATTTTGCTGTATTTCGGTTTCAAGTTCTTTATGAGTCCATTTTGTACACACGCAGCCAGGTGGCTTGATTCATTGATCTTCGAATATCGCATAAGATCGTTTAAAATTATTTCCAGGTCACTTATGCTCTTAGCAGAGGTGGCATTTTCACGCGCCGCCACCATAATTGCATCGTTATCGGTAGCCAGATTTAAAAAATAGGTCTCTATGCCGTATGTGTATCGTCTTTCAGTTGCGTTGGCGTGGATCGATATAAAAAGGTCCGCGTTCTTAGTGTTGGCGATGGCTGTTCTTTCCTCAAGCGGCAGAAACTTATCAGAGGTTCTGGTATAGAAGACCTCACAGCCCAACTCTTTTTTTATTCTTTTCCCCAACTTTTTTGCAACCCGCAGCGTTATGTCCTTTTCAAAGACCCCCTTGTAATAGCCTGGAGCGCCACAATCTTTTCCGCCATGTCCCGGATCGATAACAATCCGTTTGACGTTGAGCGCCAACTGTTTGGCTAAGGCCCTGGATGGAAGCCGGGCTGTCTTTTGGGCGGTAATAGTTCCTTTGCCGTTTACATCGACTACGATTCGAAAGGGGTTGTGTAAAGAGAATATCTTGAATGTATCAATTGTATTGATGTCCAGGACAATACGGACCGATGTAGGCGTGTTCTGGGCAACACGGGCTTCTTTAAGAAGGTCATCCCGGATCGGGACCACAGTGGAAAGTCCTCGGCCGATCTTAGTCTGATTCAAATCGATATAAAGACGCTGAGGCTTATGGATAGATGGGTCTTTTCTTAAGAGGCGATAAGAATAAGATACTTCGTCTGCTGCGTCGATGACTACACGGGTATAGGTCGGATTTGACCAAAAACGCAATTGTTTTACATTGACAAGAGATGTATTCTGTTCCGGCTTCTTATAGTTATTCTTTTTGTACTTTGACTTGGGAGGAGAAAACTTTGAGATAGCAACCTTTGCCTTTGCCCGGTGGTCACTTTTTGGATAGCGTGTTAATATACGTTTGTAATACTTTCGGGCGGTTTCTTTTTTGTTTTGAACTGTTAACGCAATTTCCGCCAGGTCAAAAAGTGCGTCATCCGCCAAGACCGAAGTGGGGAAGAGTTTTGTCATGCGGTTGTAATAATCTATCGATTTCTTGATGTCACTTTTTCTCCCGGAATATCTATAAAGTTCCCGGTACGTGCGTCCTAGCCTGAAAAGAGCGTTGTCCGCCCAGCGTCCTTTCGGACTTCTTTTATAAACTTTTTGGAACTTATTTATGATATTGACCCAGGGCTGACGATATTTCTTTTGCTTCGGAGATTTAAGGAGTTTATTATAGGCACGTAATGCATTGTAATAGTCATTCTCTATTTTGCCCGCTGAGACAGGTCTTGCAAAAGTGGAAATTAGAAAGAATAAGAGGATGACAGAACAAAGTAATGGGATAGTTTTTTTGCGGTCTATATTTGGGTGCATGATTTCCACGATAAATCAGAGTTTAAAAGGCTCTTTGGTCTTTTAATAGTCGTTTTAACAAACTAAATCAGGAGTGTCAAATCGCGGGATTGTTATGTCACAGGATTGTGATCATTGAAGAGTTGCCAAAATACGGGCTTGCTGCTATGACAGAGGGCATTGATCATTTAACATTGGTCATTTTACATTTAACATTGACCATTGTTAAAAGGTATGGTTCCGTTTGTAATGACAGATGACAGATGACAGATGACAGATGACAGATGACAGATGACAGATGACAGATGACAGATGACAGATGACAGATGACAGATGACAGATGACAGATGACAGATGACAGATAGATGACAGATGACAGATGACAGATGACAGATGACAGATGACAGATGACAGATGACAAATGAACACCTATTCTACATCATATGACGTTATTGTAGTCGGTGCCGGCCATGCGGGTTGCGAAGCTGCCCTGGCTGCAGCCAGGCTCGGATGCAAAACAGTGGTGATAACGATCAACGCGGATCACATAGGTGAAATGTCTTGTAATCCGGCGGTAGGCGGTCTTGCAAAGGGGCATCTTGTTCGAGAGATTGACGCCCTTGGGGGAGAGATGGCCAAGAATATCGATGCCACCGGTATTCAATTCCGTCGGCTCAATACAAAAAAGGGACCTGCGGTGCAGTCTTCCAGGGCACTGGCCGACAAGGAACAGTACCGTCTCCATATGAAGCAGGTATTAGAGAATCAGGACAACCTTGATATCAAGCAAGGTGTTGTTGACGAGCTTATTGTGGAGGATGGAGCCGTCAAAGGTGTTGTAACCAGTATTGGTGAGCATTATCCGGGCCGGACAGTAATTCTGACTACAGGGACTTTTTTGCAGGGGCTGATTCATATCGGTCTGAAGAATTTTTCCGCGGGCCGAATGGGAGACCCGCCATCTATTAAGCTTTCGGAAAATCTAAAGAAGTTAGGGTTTCGAATGGGGCGGTTAAAAACAGGCACAACGCCTCGTCTTGACGGGAGAACTATTGATTTTTCCAAATTGACCCCCCAATACGGGGATGAGCCTCCTATTCCGTTTTCATTTGATACTGAATCAATTTCTCAAAAACAGGTCCCATGCTATATAACCTATACGAACGAACAGACTCACGAGATCATTCGTAGCGGCCTTGAGCGTTCCCCTCTTTTTGCCGGTGTGATCGAAGGAGTGGGGGCGCGATATTGTCCCTCTATTGAAGACAAGGTCGTCAGATTCCCTGAAAAACCCCGGCACCAGATCTTTTTGGAACCAATGGGGCTCGGTACTACTGAGATTTACCCCAATGGTGTTCCGACCAGTCTTCCCGTAGATATACAGTTGAAAATGCTTAGATCGATAGAAGGGCTGGAACGGGTGGAGATTGTCCGCCCAGGGTACGCGATCGAATACGATTACGCGGATCCGACGCAGTTGGCCCCGACCTTAGAGACTAAACTGATCCGAGGCCTCTTTTTCGCGGGTCAGATTAACGGCACTTCAGGATATGAAGAAGCCGCAGCCCAGGGATTGATGGCGGGGATCAACGCGGTGCGATATATTGCGGGCGACTCTCCGGTGGTCCTCGACCGGGCTCAGGCATACATTGGTGTGTTGATTGATGATCTGGTTACAAAGGGGACTATGGAACCGTACAGGATGTTTACATCGCGAGCAGAATACAGACTCCTTCTCAGGGAGGACAATGCAGATCTTCGTTTACGGGAGACAGGTTATTCTTTGGGACTTGTTTCCGATACTATTTATCATCGGTATTTGCACAAAAAGGAGGCGATCGAACAGCTTTTGAATCTCCTTTCCAATATTCAGCTTACGCCTACCCCGGCCATTAATGAGAAACTTTGTGCGCTGGGACTTCATACTTTGAATCAGCCGATTTCGCTGGCAGATCTTTTAAAACGTCCGGGTGTTAATTTGACTAACCTGGAAGTTTTCGAACAGAGGATTGCCAAGGTTGAAAAAACTGTGGCAGAGCAAGTGGAAATACAGATCAAATACGAAGGATACATAAAACGGCAGGCTGAGCAGGTGGAACGTTTCAAAAAACTGGAACACACCATAATTCCAGAAGATTTTGACTATTCCAAGATGCCGGGTTTTTCAAATGAGGTAAAGGAGAAACTCGCTTCCATCCGTCCTACGTCCATAGGCCAGGCGTCCAGAATCTCAGGGATCACACCTGCCGCGGTTTCCATCCTTCAAATATTTTTAAAAAAACATAGCCGCTTAGCCACGAATGAACACCAATGGACTCGAATAAAAAATTAGTGTAAATTCGTGTTTGTTCGTGGCTGAATAAGTAGAAAAACATGCTTGTTGAGAGAATTGACAATAAATTTCTTGACGTAAGTATAATTGAGTATATAAAATTAAGTAATTAGTTAATCCTACTCCAGTAATTGCCGATATATATCTAATAAGATCTCATAGGAGGCTGTCCGAGAATTCTGATCCTACTGCAAAAGCGTGAGAAACGGCCCAAATTTCCGCAAGTTTTCGTCAAATAGGCCTGCTATTCTCCTCAAATTTGCGAAAATTTTGACAGTCTCCTAGTAAAATGAGACCGTTGCAACGCTTCTCTTTATGACAACACGATTAACATATTTAGAAGATTAGGAATTCACGTAAGCGCAAAGATATGACTTCGTAAAAAGTCTTCAAAAATAGAATTTTAATAAACTGTATGGCGTGAGGCGTATGAGATGAAAAAACTTATTTTTCTACTGTGTTTGTTTTTTGGGTTTTCGTCGGTCTGTCTGGCATCTGATATTAGCATTACAGAGTCTCATCTTTGTTATCAGATCGATGGGGCTGAATGCAGCTTTCCGGTCACAGACGGGCTTGTGGTGAATGATGAAATTAAAAAGATATACTTTTGGGTCAAGGTAAAAAGTCCGCGCGACGGTTTTATTCGGCATGTTTATTCATTTTACGGCACAGAGGCCAAGCCTCAATTTTCACATTGGTCTGATGAAGAGAGAGAACTTCACATGACCGAGAAGGTCCCTTCCATGATTGAGAGAATAGGCCTCGATGAATTCGTGAATGCTGTAATTAAGTTGAAGATACGCAAAAGTGACGGGTTTAGGACATGGTCCACAAAGAACATCGGAGAGCCTCTGCACTGTGGGAAATGGGCTGTGGATGTTGTTGATGAAAATGGAGAGAAGCTTATTCCAACTGTGGAGTTTACGGTCGTGAGTAAACGATAGGAAAAGGAAGGAGGAAAAAGTGGACAGCATAAAGGAAAAATTTCTTCATAGTTTAATCAAAGAATGCGGTTCGGACGTGGACAGGATTATTGAGACGGCAAAAGCGAGGTTCAATTATGTGTTCAGCCAGGAAGATGTAGTTTCTAAACTGGAATCGGTACAAGGAGGCGCCACGTCAGAGAAAACAAATGCGTGACAAAAAAATGTCACGTTTTTCAAAGGTCTCAACATTTACGAAACCATCAATATAAAACCATTAGATTTTGCGATGTGATATGAACAGGACTCCGGACTTTGCCATTGTTGGGCTGATAACTAAGAAATTAGGGGGCGTCCGCGATAAAGACGCGCCTATTGAGCGAC
>JAFDAE010000300.1 GCA_019314005.1 Deltaproteobacteria bacterium
TTAATAGGATCGGGAGTGCCGGGAATTTCAAGTTTAAAAAGGAACTGTTCCCCCTTGTCCAACGGTTCATTAGTTAGCACAAAGAGTCCTCGCCTGCTTATGTTGTCTAACTTTGCTTTTATAAAAGACTCACGGTTCTTAAATGCTATCTTTAAACCGAGGGTCAGCCGGTGATCCCTGTGTGTATCAATGAAATTACAGACCTCCTCGGTAGTTTTCATTAGGCGTGTAGCAAGAGTAACCAATATTTTCTTGAAGTCCCCGGAAAGGCGGTTAAATTCGTCATCTAAGAAGTCTCTATCTATGACCCCCACTCTTACTTCTCCTACGGCGCGTGCTGAGGCGGTACGCTTCATTGGAGTAAGAAAACCGGTCTCGCCCATAAGGTCCCCTTCTTCCAACACATCTACAACAACCTTACGACCTTTAATTATTTTGAAAATCTCGACCGTGCCTGATAGAATAGTGTAAATCCAATCTCCTGAACTTCCCTCTTCCATAATAATTGATCCATCAGGATAAGTCTCTTCTGAAATGATGTTATACATAGGACACCCTTACCTTTCTTGTCTCACCCTCTGATAGATGGTTCCGCCATTAATTTATAATGATAACACCACCAAGTTTTGAATTCAAATTATTTTGCAAAGGTTCTTAAGATGATGCGGTAAAACTCGACAAAAACGGTGTTCTTCTGACATAGGTGACTTGGAGTAATGAATTTCTGGATGGATACTATTTAACGCCTCGAAATGTTTTTCTATGAATCAGGGTAGGTCCTAACGTACGAATGGCCTCAAGGTGCATTCGGGTTCCGTAACCCTTGTGCTTATGAAACCCATATCCTGGAAAATCTTCACTGTAACGTTTCATGAGGCGGTCACGGCTGACTTTGGCGATAATAGAGGCGGCTGCAATGGATAGGCTTTGACTGTCGCCCTTTTTTATCGCCTTCTGGGGAATCTGAGAGCGTATGGTAAAAATGCCGTCAATTAAGAGATAGTCAGGTCGTGGAAAGAGGTTGGCGACAGCGATTCGCATCGACAAAAGCGAAGCCTGCAAGATGTTTATTTTGTCAATTTCTGGGGAATCAATTATTCCAAGGCCTATTGAAATCGCATTTTCGTATATTTGATCGTAGAGATTTTCTCTTTTAGCAGGAGTTAGTTTTTTGGAGTCATTGATACCGGGTATGTAAGTTTCCTCAGGAAAAATAACTGCCGCGGCCACTACAGGGCCGGCAAGTGGTCCTCTGCCGGCCTCGTCAATACCGGCAATCATTTTGTAGCCGGCACAGCGCGCGTTGTTTTCAAATCGCCGCCAGTCTATCCCCACTATCTAAATCTACGCTCTTTGATGCGAGCTGCCTTTCCTTTCAGCGCTCTTAAATAATAGAGCCTGGAGCGACGAACACGTCCTCGGCTTACCACTTCAATTTTTTCAATGTATGGAGAGTGCAACGGGAAAACGCGTTCTACACCAATGCCGTAAGAGATCTTCCTGACGGTCAAAGAGGCGTTCGCCAGTCCTTTCCTTTTCTTGATTACTACTCCCTTGAAGACCTGTATCCTCTCCTTCTCTCCTTCTTTAATCCGGACAGAGACATTGACTGTATCGCCGGGCCTGAAGGTTGGAAGGTCAACACGCATCTGTTCCTTTTCAAATTGTTGAAGAACCGTATTCATTTTGTTTACTTATCCTCCTGTTGCATTGCAGGCTATGAGAGCCTGATCTTATTAGTTTATACCCAGCAGCCTATCTAATATGATCGCTGCTGCAGATCGAACGGAAAGGTGATTATAACTCCCTTTTCCGACAATAGGTGACAGTATATAATCGGCCTTATCAATAAATTCGGTCGTTAATCCCCAAGCGGTTCCAAAAAGAAGAAGATATGGAGTCCCATCTTTAAACATTTGAGCTAAGGTCTTATATCCTATTCCGTTTGGGTGCGGCTTTGCATCGGTAATTACTGTCTTTGGTGCTCCCTGGCCGGAATTCGCTATATCGTCAATAACGTCCTGCAACGAGTTCTTGACCCGGACCAAGTCAAGAGCCTCTTTCCTGTTCGGATTATAGGTAGCGCCAAAGCCGTTCGTCCAATGCGCCACGATTCTGTCGGCCAACTCCTGTTGATCTTTCAAAGGGGTTACCACGGCAAATGATCGCACGCTGTAAGTCTTTGCAGCCCGGGCAATATCGTGGAGATCAAGTCCGGAAATGGCCGATGAAATAATCTCCCCATGTTTGTTATATACGGGGTAATGCATAAGAGCAATATGCAGATTCGGGCAATCACCGTCTTTCTTTATTGTCACTTGATACTATTCCGCATTTAGCTCTTGTATAATAATTCACCGCAAAGGCGCAAAGAACGCAAAGTTTTAAAGACTTTTAAAAAAGGAGGGCTTCTTAAAAAGTCTTCGAAATTTATCTCTTTCTTTTATCACCTGAGGTTTTCCTTTGCGCCCTCTGCGCCTTTGCGGTGAGATCAACAATTATATTCTTTTACCCAATCACTTCTTCAGAATCGTTGCAATACGTGCATACAGCTTTTCCAAAAAATCAATATCTTCTCCGGCAAGAGAAGAACTCTCCAATAGTTCGGGTCTTTTTAAAATCGTCCGCATCAATGAAGACTTCCGCCTCCACTGCCTTATTTTTTCGTGGTCTCCGGAGAGGAGAACATTTGGGACTTCGGCTCCTTCAAATGATCGAGGACGGGTATAATGGGGATATTCCAAGAGCCCGTCAGAAAAAGAATCTTCTTCTGCGGAAGACTCCCCACCCAATATCCCGGGAATAAGTCGAGATACGGCATCAATCATAACTAATGCCGCCGGTTCTCCTCCGGTCAGGATATAATCTCCTATCGAGACCTCATCATTTACCCATTCTTCGCGTATACGTTCGTCTATCCCTTCATAACGTCCGCATATCAATAGTAGGGTTTCATGCTGCAAGAGGTCCCTTGCCACCTGCTGGTTAAATACTCGTCCCTGCGGTGTCAAAAGAATGGTATAGGCCTCTGGAAACTCCTTTTTTGCGGAACGGATCGCTGCCGCCATTGGTTCCGGCTTCATAACCATCCCGCATCCCCCGCCATAAGGGCGGTCATCCGTTATCCGATGTTTCCCCTCGGCAAAGTCTCTAATATTTATCGGGGTAACAGTGATGCCCCCGTTATCGACAGCCCTTTTTAAAACACCATTCCCGAACATTGAGGATATCATGTCCGGGAATAGAGTAAGAATGATAAAGTTCATTAAGCCATTATATATTATGGGACGCAGATTTTCGCAGATATCCGCAGATTTAATTTTTTAGTATTAT
>JAFDAE010000301.1 GCA_019314005.1 Deltaproteobacteria bacterium
CAAGAAAAGCCCGTGTCTTAATTGTCCTCAATATACAGAAAAAAATATCTGTCAGCACGTAGACTACTGTCCAAAGATTGAAGAATATCAGGAGACAGCCGCTGCACACTTCTCGCTTTTTAAGGATGTGGATATAAATTCAATTCTTAAACTTTAGGTAACTGCTCAGGTTCAAAGTTCAGGGGTTCACGGTTCAAGGTTAAGATGATTTATCCTTATTTGTGTAAATTCGTGTTCATTCGTGGCTAAACAATTACAAATTTAATATCCGTATGTCACGTGACAGCATAAAAAATTGGCCTAAATCGGAACGGCCCCGGGAACTCCTTTTGGATAAGGGACCTGAATACGTTTCAGATGCGGGGCTGGTTGCCATATTACTTCGAACCGGCACTCAAGGAAAAAATGCGGTCTCTTTGAGTCGTTATCTATTGCATCATTTTAATGGATTGAGAGGACTCCTTCACGCAACTAAAAAAGACCTAAGCGCTATAAAAGGACTGGGACCTGCCAAGATTTCACAACTTCTCGCCGTAACCGAACTTGTCAAACGACAGTTAAAAGAGGAACTGATCGATCGGGTCAAGGCGCAAGGCCCTGAAGATGTAGCCGAGTATCTCTCTTTATCAATGGCAAACCTAAAAGAAGAAGTGTTCAAGGTTATCTATATGAACAACGCCAACCTCATACTGTCTGCGGAAATCCTATTCAAAGGAACGATAAACCAATCTGTAGCATACCCACGAGAGATCATAAAACGTGCCTTTGAATTAAATGCCTCCTCGCTCATATTCGCCCACAATCACCCCTCTGGAGAATCGGGTCCCAGCAAGCAAGATATTTCCCTGACCCGAAAATTAGTCGACGCCTGTCGTGCAGTAGACCTGACTCCGCTTGATCATATTATCATTACTTCTGACGGATATTTTTCCTTTAAGGAAAATAATATGTTTGATTAAATATCTCGGAGTTTTTGTAAACGCCTTCGGTCACGGGGGATGAAAGCCATACTGACAAACGCTTTAAAATAGTATAATATTTAAAATGTAGCGCACACCAAACAGGAGCAGCGCCCATGATTCTTATACTTAAAAAGAAAATTTCTCCGGAGGAAAAAAAACACATCAAAGAGATCCTACATGCGGATGGCTGCATTATCCGTGAGATCGAGGGTACGGAAGAGACGATCATCGGGGCCGTTGGCAAGGTAAGCAGGGATCTGCGATATTACCAACTCCTTCCCGGTGTGGCCAAAGTAGTCCCTATCTCTAAACCGTACAAGCTGGTCAGCCGCGAAATTCACCCGGAGGACACCCTGGTCCGCGTAGGCAACGTAGTTGTCGGAGGCGACCGGATCGTGGTAATTGCGGGCCCTTGCGCGGTTGAAAGCCGGCAGCAGGCAATGACCATTGCCAAGAAGGTCAGGAGATATGGAGCGGTGATGTTTCGAGGTGGCGCATTCAAGCCCCGCACCTCTCCTTATGCTTTTCAAGGGCTGGAAGAAGAAGGGTTGAAGATTCTTGCTGAGGTACGAGAGGAAACCGATCTTAGGATTGTAACTGAGATGACCTCCCCCGCTCAGGCTGACCTTATGATGAAATATGTGGATGTCATCCAGATCGGCGCGCGCAACATGCAAAATTTTGAGCTCCTCAAAGCGGCGGGTAGAACGGGGATGCCGATTCTACTGAAAAGAGGTCTTGCCGCCACCATTAAAGAGTGGCTCATGGCAGCCGAATATATTCTGTCTGAGGGAAACAATAATGTCATACTGTGCGAACGCGGTATCCG
The DNA here is from genome assembly GCA_019314005.1 of Deltaproteobacteria bacterium. The sequence goes on from JAFDAE010000301.1 coordinate 1,792, forward strand.
CACCTTTGAGACCTTTACCCGCAACACCTTGGACCTTACGGCCGTGCCTGTCATCAAAAAACTCTCGCATCTCCCGATTATCATCGATCCAAGCCATGCCACCGGACTTCGGGAAAAGGTAAGTCCTATGGCGCGGGCATCCATAGCCGCCGGGGCAGACGGATTGATCGTAGAGGTTCATCATGACCCTGAAAAGGCCCTTTCAGACGGCCCACAAAGCCTGTATCCGGAACAGTTTGAAAAATTAATGCGCGATATCTATGTCATCGCTCCGGTCGTAGGCAAACAAGTCGACTTTTCTTATCTTGACAAAGAAACCGTGGTTGAAAAAACAGGCGCTGCGGCACAGGCCGGAAAAACTAAAACCGTCGTATTTCTCGGTGAGTATGGAAATTACAGCAATAAGGCCTGCACGCAATTTTTTGGTGAATCAGATGCCATATCCATGGTCCCGAAGCCTTCCTTCAGAGATGTATTTGAAGCGGTTAAAAATGGGTCCGCGGATCTTGGGGCGGTCCCCCTTGAAAATTCTTTGACCGGCAGTATCCACGAAAATTATGACTTCTTGCTTGAATACGATGTCAAAATCGTAGGAGAGATTGTTCTCCGGATCGTGCACAGCCTTATTGTTTATCCAGGAACAAAAATAGACGATATACGACGCATATTTTCCCATCCCCAAGGATTCCAGCAATGCCACGAGTTTTTGAAACGACAGGACAACTGGGAAATGATCTCCGTAAAGGATACCGCGACCGGGGTAAAAAGAATTGCGGAAAGCAAGGACCGCTCAGGAGCCGCCCTTGCGGGCAAGGAGGCGGCTTCCCTCTATGGAATGGAAGTCCTCAAGGAAGGAGTAGAGACCAACCCCCGAAATTTCACCCGGTTTGTAGTAATCGCCAAAGAGAAGAGAGATACGAGGCCGGGCAAAAAATCCTCCCTTATCTACTCCACCGGAAATATTCCCGGCGCATTGTTCGAAACCTTAAAGATATTTTCAGATAATGGAATCAATCTGGTCAAATTAGAGTCCCGCCCCATTCCAGGAAAACCCTGGGAATACATATTCTATGTCGATCTTGAGGCCGATGTCGATGCCACGGAATTCAAACCGGTACTCGATCAGCTCAAGGAAAAGACCGAATATCTGAAGGTCTTGGGGAGCTATTGAGAGTAGGGAGAGATGATAGACAGCTATAGTTTTGGCTCAATTACAGTAAATGGGGTTACGTACCGCTCTGATATCAAGATTCTCAACGAGCTGGTCATTCCCAACTGGTGGCGGACTACCGGCCATAAGGTTAAACTGTCCGAGATATCCGATATTCTTACCGATGATGTCGAAGTGTGTGTAATAGGCCAGGGCGCTTCGGGCCTGATGCAGCCTGCCGCCGACATTGCCCCTGCGTTGAATGAACGAAATATACTCCTTGTTGTCCAGAGATCCGATCTTGCTGTAACAACATACAATGAGCATGTCCGTGCCGGCAGGTGTGTGGCTGCTGCCTTTCACCTTACCTGCTGACCATTCCGGGCCGTGTCCAGCGAACATTGCCTGATCTTCTTCGACAAGAATCGTGGCTATGTAATAAAGGATCTCGGCAGCCTAAACGGCACCTTTGTCAATAAAAAACAGATCAAGGGTGAAGCCATGCTCCACGACGGAGATGAGGTTGTTGTGGGGAGCGTTCGATGCGTGTTCTTGAGAAAGGGGCATCCAGACGCTGTTGTTAAAATGGTCGAGTCGGTAGAAGGCGCGCTGCAAACCTATATCCACTCCAAGGTTGCGCCGACGGCACAGGGCAAGTTTCTACCGGAAAAAAAGATCACCGACGACAAGGCGCTGCGCACCGACTATGAAAAACTACGTGTCACTCACGAACTGCAACAATATATAGGATTCGAGACCAATATCGACTTGATTCTCGAGCGAATACTCGAGCGCACCTCTGAGTTTCTCACCTATGACAGGGGAGTTATGCTGATGGCTGACGAAAGCGGCAGTCTAAAGCCCACGGCATACAAGATACGCAAGGGAGAAGACAAACTGATCATCTCCTCTACCTTGATCCGGCATATACAGAAAGAGAAAACAGGCATCCTCTCCTCTGACGCCTTGGTGGACAACCGGTTCAAGAAGGCCCACTCGATCATTGCGCAGTCCATTCGTTCCACAATGGCAGTACCTATCTTGCACCAGGACGATCTGCTCGGGATCATAATCATTGACTCGTCCGAAGCTGTGAATGCTTACACCGAAAAGGATCTGCACCTACTTACAAACATCGCCAACCAGACCGCCCAGTTCATCAAGAACTCTCAGATGGCAAAGAAGATTGAGAAGGACGCGGCGACCCGCGAACGGTTTCAAAGGCTCCTCTCACCCGACTTAGCCGAAATGGTGGTCTCGGGCCGGTTAAAGGTGGAAAAAGGCGGTGAGAGCCGTGTGGCCACGGTGTTGTTTGCCGACATACGCGGCTTTACCGCTATGAGCGAAAACATGGAGGCTACGGAAGTCCTTCAGATGCTTAACGATTACTTCGAAGTAATGGTCGAGATCGTATTCCGTCACGAAGGAACTGTAGACAAGTTCATTGGCGACGAGATGATGGTAATCTGGGGCGCTCCGGTCCCTCACGACGACGACCCGTCCCGCGCCATTCGTGCCGCTCTTGACATGCAATCCGAGCTCGTCGAGTTGAACAAAATACTTATGGCGGAAGGACAGCGCCAAATCCGGATCGGCATCGGAATCAACACCGGGGATCTGGTCGCAGGTTACATCGGCTCCAACCGCACTATGAGTTATTCGGTAATCGGTGACACTGTCAATACCGCTTCCAGGCTCTGTTCAGCAGCCAAGGCGGGACAGATCATAGTCTCTGAGAACACCTATAATCAAGCGCGAGATGTTTTTGAGGCGGCCAAACTCGAACCGATTCGGGCCAAGGGGAAGTGTAATCCTATCAGGGTGTATAATGTCCTTGGGGAGAAGTCCTTGGCGTCACCTAAAGGTCTCTGACTGGACCGATCTTGTTATCACCACCCTGGATGAGGGTAGGGGTAATGCCACCAGGGATAATCCCAGTAAGGATAAGGATAGTAATATCTCTCTTCTCTTTCCTCCGGCCAGAGATAGATTTCCTTGGCAGAGACCAAGGGGTATGTGTACTTCATTTCACCCAGATCCTGAATTTTCTTTCCTTGGACTTCTCCAGCTACCGTAACCATCCTTCCTTGTGTATAGATAGCCACATCCAGGTAACGGGGATCTATGACCAGAAACCTTCCTTCTGAGTAATCTACGTCCTTTGGCTTTCCACGGACGTCTGCGGGCTTTTGAAGCACTTCAATCATGGTCCCTTCCTGCAAATTGATGGCGCTGATAATCAGTCCGCTCCAGAGTACGGTTGTGCCCTTATAAGCTTCGGGGTTTTTTGCCACCTCGCTCAAGGTCAGCTCTTCTGATACCCGGTCCCTGATCTCCTTGGAGATTACCGGTGCACAGCCCGTAAGATAGAAAAAAAGATACCCTGTGAGCACAAGCAACAAACGCGGATACCACTTAGCGGACTTCATTATACTATCCCTCCTTGCAAGCCTCAAAAGGTGGTGAATATCCCCAGAGAAAAGCCCACCCCGCTATCACGTTGCGATTTAACCAGATGAAGCTCTGTGCTTTTTATGACAACATAAGGATATTCCAGTTCTCCAAGCGGCCTCATCCTTTTTCCCAAAATCTCGCCCGCAGCCGTTACTTTTCTCCCCATGGAATAAATGGCTGTATCAAGATAACCCTCATGCAAAATGAGAAATCTACCAATCGAAATGTCCGTATTTTTCGGCCGTCCTCGATAATCTGTCGGCCTCTGAAGCACTTCTATAAGTGTCCCCTCCTTCGTGTTTTTTGAATTAATGATAACACCCCCTAAAATAACGGTCCTGCCCTTATAAGCATCGGGGCTCCTGAAGAGCATATCCAGGGTGATTTCAGTGTCTAACTCATCTCTTACTTCTTTGGAAATAACATGGGCGCAGCCAATAATGACTGTTAAGGCCAATATCAAGATTAATTTTTTCATGATGTGCTCAATTTGGGTTAAGGTTATCTATTTCGACAAGAGATGTGTAGTCCAATCCGAACGCGTCGGCTACTGCTTTGTATGTGAGCTTGCCGTGGAAGGTGTTCACACCTTTGGCCAGGGCCGGGTCAAAGCGAAGCGCCTCAT
>JAFDAE010000302.1 GCA_019314005.1 Deltaproteobacteria bacterium
TATATGATGCAGGTACTGAGTTATATCATAACGAAGTATATATTAATATGGATGACTCAACTAAACATTAGGGGGAGGTACAATGGATAATTTATTTTACGTTAGTATATTTTGGGTGGTAGTTGGTGCTATATGGCACTACTATACAGACAAGAAATCATACAGAGAAGGTATGATTGATGCAGTGATTATGCACAACAGAGGACAGTTAACATATGAAACATTTGTTGATGAGTCAGGTTATGAAGTGGTTGAATTTAAGGTAGATATTTATGAAGAGTGATTACTTAGGGATAACAATAGACCGTAGTAGGGATAAGATGTTAACCCCTCAGTCGCAGGAGCTACTTAAGGGCTACTATCTTAGAGGTAAGGAGAAGTCACCACAAGAAGCATACGCTAGAACGTGTGTTGCTTACAGTGATGGTGATTTAGATTTAGCACAGAGGTTATATGATGCAGTTAGTAATGGTTGGTTTATGTTTAGTAGTCCTATTCTTAGTAATGCACCTGCACCTGGAGATAGTTCAAAGGGCTTACCCATTAGTTGCTTTCTATCTTATGTTCCTGACACTCTTGATGGTCTTATTAGCCATCAGTCTGAGCTTGCTTGGTTATCCGTCAAGGGAGGTGGTGTTGGTGGACACTGGGGTGATGTACGTGCAGTGAGTGACAAAGCACCATCACCTATACCATTCATTAAGGTAGCTGACTCAGCGATGACAGCTTATAAACAAGGACAAACAAGGAAGGGAAGTTATGCAGCATATATCAATATCAGCCATCCAGACGTGGTGGAGTTCATCAATATCAGAGTACCTACGGGAGGCGATTCTAACCGTAAGTGCTTTAACATTAACAACGCTGTCAATATCACTGATGCTTTTATGGATGCTGTTGTTAGTGGTGACGACTGGGCTTTACTTGACCCTAACGATGACTCTATCAGGGATACAGTTGATGCGAGAGAGTTATGGGAAAGACTTATCGAAGTTCGTTTCAGAACAGGTGAGCCGTATCTCAACTTCATTGACGAATCTAATCGACAGTTACCACAATCGTTAAAGGATAAGGGACTTGAAATTAAAGGAAGTAATTTGTGTAATGAGATTCACCTGCCGACTAGCGAGGACAGAACTGCTGTCTGTTGTTTGTCTTCTGTTAACCTTGAGAGGTACTATGACTGGAAGGACACTTCATTAGTAGTGGACTTAATTACTATGCTAGATAATGTACTGACACAATTCATTAATAATGCACCTGAGGCTCTCAAGAAGGCATCATACTCGGCACTTCGTGAACGCAGTCTAGGGTTGGGTGCTATGGGCTTCCATTCGTACCTACAATCAAAGAATATTCCTTGGGAATCTTCACTGGCTGTGGGTAAGAATAGAAGTATGTTTAATAACATAAAGAGACAGGCAGTAGAAGCTACCAAAGCATTGGCAGATGTACGAGGTGAGTACCTAGATGGTATAGGTAGTGGTAGAAGAAACTCACACCTACTTGCTATTGCTCCTAATGCTAACAGTGGTATGATACTCAACACCTCACCTAGTATTGAACCTCTTAAGTCTAACAGCTTTGTACATAAGACAAGGATTGGTAGTCACCTGATTAAGAACAAACACTTAGAGAAGGTGATGGAAGAACACCGTATGAGATTAGGTAAGGACAGGGAGTGGTTAGATAGAGAGTGGCGTAACATCAACCACCATCAAGGTAGTGTGCAACAGCTAGACTACATAACTGATTGGGAGAAGTTGGTGTTCAAGACAGCCTTTGAGATAGACCAGGAGTGGGTAGTACAGCACGCTGGTGATAGACAACCACACATCTGTCAGGGGCAGTCAGTTAATCTATTCTTTCCAGCAGGTAGTGATAAGTCTTATGTAAATAGGGTGCACCTAAAGGCTTGGAAGTCTAAGCTTAAGGGTTTATATTACTTACGTACATCAGCTACCAGTAATGCAGAGAATGTAGGACAGAAAGTAGAGAGGGTAGCACTAAAGAATTTTATGGAGGATACAGAATGTCTAGCTTGCGAGGGTTAGAACCTAAAGATGAATGCAGTGTATGCAGTAGTAAGTATGATGAAGAGTGTGGTGGTGTTCAAGGATACTTTGGAATACTACCTGTAACTTTCTGTGAGTATTGCTTTGCATCTGTTATAGATATGGCTAAACAATTTATGGAGGATGAAGATGGAGAGTAAATTAGTAGAAGAGAGTAAAGTATATAAGCCATTCAAATTCCCCTGGGCTATGGAGATGGCAGAGAATCACGAGGACCTACACTGGACAGAGAAAGAAATTAATCTGTCTGATGATGTGACACAGTGGAAGGATGGTACACTATCAGATGTAGAGAAGAATCATATCACACAGATACTACGATTGTTTACACAGTCAGATGTAGTAGTAGCAGGTAACTACTGTGATATGTTTGTACCCATCTTTCGTAACAACGAAATTAGGAGTATGCTATTGAGTTTTGCAGCGAGGGAGGGTGTTCACCAGAGAGCTTATGCTTTACTGAATGACACACTAGGTCTACACGAATCAGAGTATAGTATGTTCTTAGAGTATGATGCTATGGTGGATAAGGTAGACTTTATGAAGGATGCTGATGTGCATACACAGCACGGTTTAGCTAAAGCTGTGGCACTATCGGTGTTCAACGAAGGGGTCTCTTTGTTCTCAGCCTTTGTTATGTTATTAAACTATCAACGGATGGGTAAAATGAAGGGAATGAATACTGTAGTGGAGTGGAGTATCAGAGATGAGACTATGCACTGCGAAGGTATGAGTAAATTATTTAGGGAGTTCTGTACTGAACACCCGAGGATTGTAAACGATGAGTTCAAGAAAGATATATATGAGATGGCAAGACAGATTGTTAAATTGGAAAGTAAGGTTATCGACCTTGCCTTTGAGGGTGGGGATATTGATGGTCTGGATAAAGGCGAAGTTAAAACTTACATTAAGTATCTGGCGGACAGGCGATTAATCCAGATGGGATTGAAGGGAAACTTTAAAGTAAAAGAGAATCCACTACCGTGGGTAGAGCAACTAACAAGTGGTGATAGTATGAGTAACTTCTTTGAGAAGACTGTTACTGATTACTCAGCTGTAGGTATGACAGGAGATTGGGGTTGGGAATGAGATACTTAGTTAACTATGGTACTAGAAGTGTACCATTATGGAGAGAGGTACAGCACCTACTTAAGGATGATGAAGTGCCAGTGATGGTATTAATAAAGGAGGCAAGATGATTGAAAGAGATGATAATGGTTATTTAGTTGACCCAACAGT
>JAFDAE010000303.1 GCA_019314005.1 Deltaproteobacteria bacterium
GTTCGCTCGCGAGTAACGGCACACCGGCGACCATACACATCCGTAACAAAAACTCGAAAGCTTCCCCGTCCCAGCCGGGGAATAACAAGGGTTGGTTTTCCATAACGACCCTGACCCTCGGTAACCGGTGGTTCAACTCTATAATCATTCCGGGTGCGAACTTGCAATTGAACGGCGTCCCACAATTCGCGGCCAATCACGGTTGAGGTATCGTAAGTTTTCCCCTTAACAATATTGGGTTTCCAATCTTTTGGGGCAGGAATCCAATCCTCTCTGTTTAAGAAAAAGGGTTGTTCTAATAATATGCAGCCAATCTGGTAATCAACTGATGATGGACCCGAGCGTCTATGTTTCTCTATCAGTGCCTTCATGCTGTGCGCAAAGAATCCACCACCGACGATATAATTGAGAGGGCTGCGGAGTTTGAAAAGGAAAGGTTCGCCAGGATTCAGTGCTCTAAAAACAGACGTGCCACTCGGCTGCCAGAAATTGACCTCGTCAATATCTGGAATAGATGAAAGGAAATCAAACCATTTGTTGTCTGTGACACCGACAAAAGATTTCAAAAAAACACCTATTCCAAATGTTTGGTGGTTCTAATGTTTATAATTTCCCGTCATCTAAAAAGCTGAAATAACTTTTTTGGTTAAATATTATATGATCCAAAAGCTTGATCCCCAGGGTTTTACCGGCGGTTTTCAACTGCTCTGTTATTTGGATATCTTCTTTGCTGGGTTTGGGTTCACCTGACGGATGATTGTGCGCTATGATTATAGCCGATGCCCGATCGGCTATGGCATCGGCAAATACTTCACGGGGATGGACCTGCGTTTTATTGACGAGTCCAACGGAAACTACACGAGATGCTATAACTTCATTTGCGCCATTCAATGAGATACAGATGAAGTGTTCTTGCTTACGATCTCCGTAATGTTGAATTAGCGGGAGGACATCGGGTGGAAATGAAATTTTCAAACCTTCAGGGCGAATCCGACGGCGGGCAAATTCAAGAGCTGCGGAAATCAGGCTTGCCTTTGCCGGGCCAACGCCTTCGATTTTTTGGAGTTCATCCAGAGATGGCCTACCATTGGCGGCATCCATTATTTTTAAGACACGGGTTGAAACAGAAAAGACATCGTGCCCTTCAACGCCACGTCCCAAAAGAACAGCCATGAGTTCCAGATCAGATAATGCCTCGGCTCCTTTGCTTTGTAGTTTTTCACGCGGACGGTCTAATTTGGGAATGTCAGTAATTTTTTTCATAGGAATTCTCTCAATACTTCGTTTCGACTATGTAACCGATTCTACCATAACAGGGGTATCCCTGTTTATCCTTATGTTTATTCAGCTTCGGATTACTGGTCTTATGGGTAAATCGTTTTCCACAAACAGGACATTCAATTACATACTTTGGACCATAGCTTGTTTTAGGAGGCGTGAAATATCCGCGAACAGATTTGCGGCGACCTAAAGATGTGGATACACGATTACTGACAGGCGCTGATATCGGCCCGGATGGGGTCAATTCAATGGCATACTTGGGAACAAAAGAGATCTCCGTTAACGAAGCATCTTCAATCCTGTCAATACGATAAGCACGATGTTCGCCATCATCATGCCTGACAGCATGCAACAAAAGATTCCCGTCTTTTGTCCGGCGCAGTGAGTAAGGTTCTATAAGCCTACGTGATTTCTTATAGGCTAAATCCACGCAAAGATGATTGGCTGCCGCGAATCTGATGATTTCAAAAGGAACCTTTGTTCCCCAGGATTGTACCATTGCAGGCGGTCGCCAAACTGGATCAATCTGAGCCCCCGTTGGATAAGAACTTGCCACAGTTTTCGGCATCGTACCGTATAACCATTCAAAAACCTGTGGAAGCTCTTGCCAGAACTGCTCAAATGGCGGCAAAATCGGCAATTGATGCGCAAGCATGTTTCCCCACTCTGCTTCCAGTTCTATGCGTTCGGGTTGGTTTTCCAGGGACGTCATAGTGGGTACGGCTATTCCTTTATATTGACATTTTTTCTCCAGAATACTTAAAACCGCAACCCGGTCAGGTTTCATATCATCCTGACGGTACAAGTGAACAACGTCATAAAGATCGCGAGGTCTTTCCCGTTCTGCCAGAGCCCTCACTTTTTCCGCAAAAAGTTCCTCGTAAGAATAGCATTGAACCTGAATGCCCCCTTCAGGCCGGTCAGAATAAGGGTGGTGAACTTCACGAATGACCGGATCAAGCGCCAGCAGTTCATCATCAGTCAGGTCTAACTTGATTCGCGGAAGAGAACCACGCTGCTGCATGGGGCCCCTATAACTAATACGCCCTTCCACCGATAAGCGGCCACGTGGATTTTCATAAACCTCAAATCGAACGGTATCAAGAGGTATTTCTATACCGCTTTTTTCATATATCCAATCTGCAATCTCCCCAAAAGTATCCATAAGGAATTTTTCCTGGAGATGCTCAGAGCTTGTCAAAGTGAAATCCAGATCCTCAGAAAAGCGATACGTTTCAAAAAAACACTTTTTCAGGCAAGTGCCGCCTTTGAATATCCACTCTGCCTTCAGAGCAGAATGATTGAAGATTCCAGCGATAACCCAGCCGAGAACATAGTCTTTCTCAACAATATCCGGTCGTAAACCAAACTCCCTGGCAAAATCCATGATGTCCTGTCTGCTAATCACTTTTGCCTTCTTTCGCCCAGTTTGCCGGCACCCATAAATTCCATGCCGTGATTAGTTTGTCCGCCGGCATTGACGGGTCGATCTTTGCGTTTCCTTTGGTGAGACGGACTCGGCATGAATCAATCAAAGTTTGTTCTGCTGTTGAAAATCGGGTTGCAATAAAACCCAATCGTTTAAATACGGCGCCATTGTCCAGGCGTACTGCATACTTAATCAATAGCTCTATATCTTTATCTTTTGACGCCATGTAGGTGTTAAACACATCCACGACCGGGCGCATTCCACCTCCCAAAGCAGGATCATTCAGCATATCCAGTAGTGTGCGTGTTGGATCAGATACATTTATCTTCACCTGCCCCCGCCAGACGGATTTCATTCCAAACAGGGCGCTTTCGGGAATCGTCCGTAACAGAAAGCTACTCCCCTTAATGACAGGCTTTCGATTGCGCGGCTTGCGGGCCGTCATGACAACGATGGTTCGAAAAATCTGTTCAGTCAGTTCCCAGTATTCCGCGGCACTCCAGCCACCGATATAACAGGGAGAAAAAAGCTGATCGGCAACGATCCATGGATCTTCAAGCGCGATATCGGTAGAGCGGGCTTCGATTGGAATGAATACATACAAACCTCTTTGAACGCGTGAGACCCATCCCTGGCTTGCCCACCGCGACAGCATCTTTGCCGCTCTATCAGGAGCCAGTTGAAGAATATCCGCTACCTGACGGACCGAAACGGTACCTTTGGCCTCCCTCATGACCCTGGCAAGGCGGTTTCTCGACTCTTTTCCTAATCCTGAAATTGTTTCCATGGTATATCCCGAGTGTAGCAATTCACGTATTGTGTGAACTATAGCACATGCAATGTACTTTTAGAAGTACCTCTTCTTATATTTATTGCTTTTGATACACCGCAAA
>JAFDAE010000304.1 GCA_019314005.1 Deltaproteobacteria bacterium
CCTTGAACGAGGTCTCCAGCCGCATCCCAGATTGTGTCGGTGGCGATGGTGGGTAACGATTCAAACTCATCTCTCACTGCATTCTTACTTGGAGCTATGCCAGTTACACCGTCCCATGTAGATTCGTCATAGGCTTCGTCGGAGATTTTAGAAGCTGCTGTTCCAATAGCATCATAGAGGGTATCAAAATAAGTCTTCAAGAAGGCTTTGATACTTGCCCAGCTACTTCTTTTGGTCTCCCCGGTCGCCTGGTTGGTTGTATCGGAGACATCCCTAACGGTTATATTATCCTCGTTGGCTAACTCGGTTAGTTCTACTAAATCACTATTTCGTTTGTTTGCCATTTTATCTACTCCTCTTCTTGTTCAGGCTCTTGCATAGTATTCCCTTTGGCCGGGGAATAATCTTTTTAACAGGTTCGATTACCGTGCCTGCCGGCATAAATCTATAATCAGCTAATACTTTCTTGCCAGTTTTCTTATCGACAATATGTTTCGGCAATCCAACTGTTACAGGTTTTGTAGGCCATTTAGGTTTTGAACCCTCGTCAATCTCGTAGTTTTCTGTAATCACTTCAAGCAGGTCTTTATCCGGTTTCGTTTCATCATCAACAATAGTTTCTAATTCCATTTGTTCTATTTCTTCATTAGTTGGATTGATGACGATTATTTCCTGCGTTTCTTCGTCATAGCTTCTAAAGGGATGAGGCGTAAGCAGAGGCTTTCCTCCATTACCGAAGCAGGGATGGTCAGGGGCCTGGTACATCCCTTTGATTTCTTTTGTACCCTTATCTCGGAGAATAAACACCCAGAAGACTTCACCTGATGAAGTAACGTATCGTTGGTAAGCCGTAAGTGTCTGCGTAGCCCCGCCAGAAGTCCCCGACATAATTAAGTACACATATGATGCAACCGCAGAATTGCCACCAGTCCCACCAAATAAATATGAGGATGAGGATGTAATTCTACCTTGGACTTCTACCTGTGCATGCCGTGGATAAAACCCATATTCGCCCCCTGGCAACGTGTATAACCCGCTGCCGATATCGACCTGAGAAACGCTGCCGGAACTCGTTTTGAGTTTGGCTTGGGTAACCCCTGCATCTGGAGGCAGTCTTGTATCACTCAATCTCGAATCGTTACCAGCGCAAGCCTGCAAAGCTCCAGTACCAATAGTCCTAAGTCCTGCTGTGCCTGCTGCGGGGTCTTTGAGGGCTGCGGCGCACATGGCATTAGTAATTTCGTTCGATAGATTTGCAATCACGGGCTTATTACTCGCAAAATTCCACACATTCTGCCAAGCGTTGTTAGCTTCGTTACGTAGTTTTAAAATATTCGCTGTCGTATCAAACCACCACATCCCCGCGACAGTGTTCGCCGGGGTAGTTGCCCCTGAAAAAGCAGACTTCAACGCTGCAAAGTTGTTTTCAACGTTCTGCATGTCGGTCTGTACGGCGTGGTCGGGGGCAAAAACATTGTCAGTATAATCCTGTGACATTATATTTCCTCCTTAAATTCTGCCAAAGCCTGTTCAACCTCAATCATCTTTGCCTTTTTGGCATTGTAATTGTCTCGTATCTTTTTGGTTTTGGCCTTTAATTGAGTTTTGAAGTCCTTTTTATTCTTCCATGTTACACAGGTAGTTTCTAAGACTTCTCCTGTTTCATCAGTCACATGGATGTAGACCACATGGCCTTTTCCATCGTTTACAATTTTATCCACTTTGTATTCAATCATATCAGCTCCAAAACGCGGCTTTCATGTTTAATTTTTTAATGTAAAGTTGCGAATCAGCCTGCGGATCCGTGATAGAGATTTCAACCTGAACGTACCGCGCGGTGAATTCAGGCGAAAGAATCTGGAAGAAGTCCGCCTCAAAAGGATAGACTCCGGTAGATGTCCCCCACTTAATTTTAGCGTTCAGAATAGCTGCCACGTCAGGGGTGGTTAATTCAAACCATCGAGTATTCGAGTCGATCTTATCTGCCCACGTTGTCGATCCCGGGAATATTCCCCCCCACGAAGTCGCGGATGACGTGAAGACCGTCAAAAAGTCACCCCATACCCTTACTGTCTTTTCCGAGCCTAAATCGTATTCAGGAGATGTCCATGTTCCCGTGAGAACTCCATCTGTATGACTACATATCAGACAATCATCGCCGCTATACAATACATATTCAGTGTTATCGTGGTTTCCAATTCCATTGTAATCCCATGACCAAGTGTTTTTATCGCTATATCCCGGAGGATAAAAAACGGTCACGGAGGCAGAAACAGGGTTTTCAGAGTAGTTGCCGCTATTGTCCTTCGGGGAACACCAAAGAGTAAAAGTTCCTGGTTTAACCCCAGTGAGGCGGAAGTTGGGCGTCTCGTTGGAGGCCATAAAAATACCCCCAGACCAAGAATCACCTATTCGCAACTCGTAAACAGAGACGTCGGGATTAGTTACTTTCTCTCCGTACACGCTAATGGTATCACCCGCGGCGGTCGCAACGATATTAACCATACTGTCCGGGAGTGCTGTTTTCCCCTGAATGTATTGAGATATTGTATAAGCAGAGTCAAAGTTTTCCTTCACTCCGAAAATCGACACGGAGCGGATTTTCATATAATACGTCTCGCCCTCTTCGACCGGATCGAGAATGTAGTCTGAGGTGGCCTTTGTCATAAATCTATATTCCCCGGATCCTATTTTCACCCAGATTTCGGCGTAATCCCAGAATGGATATGAAGTTACGGGAGGCGGATCAAAATCAATCTTCCACCGGGTGAAGCTCCTGTCCCGATAATAATAGACCTCCTCTTCCTTTGTCACATTTATCACGGTCTGTACCGCGGCGGAGGGGCTTAAAAGGTCTGTGATAAATAATTCCTGCTCATCGATATCGTAATCATCATTATAAAGGGCGTCGTCTTCTTGTAATAAATTCAGGGCAACGTTGCCATCCATTGTTATTTGATTTGATTCAACTCTGTAGAGAGGTTTTGTCCCGCTCGTCCATCCAGGCATCCGGTGTGTGATTTCTATCAAGTCCATCGGCTCCAGGGACATGGCCTTATTTCCGGCTGTTAGACTAACGATATTCCCCCACCGTGCCCGCTCAAGATAATAATAAGACATCGGTATAACCTTCGCCAAGGAATCTAATCCTAATAACTCAATCTGTTGTTCCCGATAATCACCCTCTGTGTCATAAGCATCGTCGTCCTGGAATACCTTCTCATCCTGTGTGTAATTTTTGTCAGCGGAGAAAAAGGTTGCTTTGATTGCATTTGGCCGTGAGAATA
>JAFDAE010000305.1:0-3681 GCA_019314005.1 Deltaproteobacteria bacterium
GGACAATCTGAACACACATACCCCCGGATCGTTTTATGAAACATTTCAACCGGATAAGGCAAAGGCATTATGGGACAGGTTCGAGTTTGTATACACCCCAAAGCATGGGAGCTGTAAGTGATATTCGAATTATGAGTAAGCCTGGTGAGATGTGGCTAGTGCATGGGGAGAGATGGTGTAGGTGGATAAACTTTTGATGTGTAGTCCATGCCTGAAGTTAGCTTTGAGGCATATCGTAGAGGAATAAATCCGTGGAGATAGTCGAGGCAATCAAGATAAGAAAAAGTATCAGGGGATATAAACCTGATCCCCCCCCCCGAGAAGTATTAGCTCAAATTCTCAACATAGCCCGTCATGCTCCTTCTGGTGTCAACAAACAACCTTGGGAGTTTATAGTCCTGACTGGTGACGCTCTCGATGAAGCGAAGCGTATCAATGCTGAGTTTTTCGCCTCTGGGGCTGAGTTTAGCCCCGATATTCCTGATTCCAAGCTTACAGGGCCTTATCGAAAGCGCCAAGTGGTCCTGGCCAAACAGCTCTTCCACCTCATGGAAATAACCCGGGAGGACAAGCAAAAGAGATTGGACTGGGAAAGCAAGGGGATGTGCTTTTTCGATGCCCCGACGGCCATGCTCATCTGTGTGGATGATGAGGTATTCAGCAACCCCCTGTGCTTCATCGATGTCGGCGCAGTTTTGCAGACCATAGCCCTTGCAGCCTTAGAGTTTGGATTGGGTACCTGTATTGAGCACATGGTTGTATTATACCCAAAAAAAAAGAAAAAGGCTCTTGGCATTCCCGAATCAAAGCGCCTTCTCGTTGGTATTGCTTTAGGGTACCCCGATGAGGACAATCCGGCTAATAAGATCCAATCTGAACGTGAATCTTTGGATAACCTGGTCAGCTGGAAAGGTTTCACTAAGTGCGGATGTTGATGGCATTGGGTGTGGGCTGCGGGTAATCTTGGGCTTAAGCCCAGTTTGTCGGCTCTTACAGTCGACAAATGAGTCAAGTTTTTATTTAATGAAATGAATCGCACAAGGGGATGTGATTAGTCGATTTGAAGATTACTTCGTTATTCTAACGACACGGAAAGGGAGATAGAAAAAATATGACGACGCCAAACTCTGATATGGAAAACAAAATCAGAACCTTAATTAATTGCATTAAACCACCAGCTTTGCTGGTGTGAACCTAATAGGCTTTGCCGGTCAGACGAGATATACCTCCTTCTTGAGAGTCCCTGTTGTTGGGGTAGTCTTAAGAAGGAGGTATTCATGAAAGATTACCAGAGTCAATCACATGTCAAGTGGGAATGCAAGTATCACATAGTTTGGTGTCCAAAGTATCGACGGAAAAAACTGTATGGCAAATTACGGCGTCATTTTGGTGAAATAACGCATGAATTATGTCGGCAAAAAGGAGTTGAAGTTATTGAAGGTCATGCAAAGCCAGATCACGTGCATTTGTGTTTGAGCATACCGCCCAAATACAGTGTTTCCAGTATAGTCGGGTTTTTGAAAGGTAAGAGTGCGATAAGGTTGAATAGGGAGTTTAGCAAAGCCAAGAGCACAGGGAAGCATTTTTGGATACGCGGGTATTTTGTGAGCACTGTGGGTTTAAACGAAAAAGCCGTGCGTGAATACATTAAGCAACAGGAATTGAGAGATAAGGAGCAATTAAATTTACCAGAGTTCGACTAAACAACGGCCCCTTCCAAGGGCCCTCACAAAGCTACCGGCTCTGCCGGTAGATATTTACTTTGGCATTCATTCCACAAACCATGGAAAAGTTCCTCCGTTAAGCGGAGCCTTTTCCATAGAGAAACGAGATTACAGATGCGCACAATACATACCACAATAAAAAGTGATGCCTTGGTCTTGAAAAAAAGACGACAGATCGTGACGGCAGTCGTAAAGCTTTTTTTTAAAAAGGGGTTTGATCGAACCAGCATGCGGGAAATTTTCCGTGCAGCTGGTGTAACAATTGGCAATCTTTATGATTATATCGGAAAAAAGGAAGATTTGCGCTACCTGGTTCACGACTATATGATAAAGGGAGTCTATACGACCCTTTATGAAACTGAACATATGAAATGGAGCGGTTTGGATAAGTTCCGATCGACCATTAGAGCTTTCCTTGGACATTCTTTGGAATTCAAAGATGAGATCCTCTTAACCTACAGGCAAACCTGGTTGCTCAAAAAGCCGGTGCGTGAAGCGCTTCTTGCGCAGGAAAGTGAGAAGATCAACAAGATCAAAGAACTCCTTGATCAGGGAGTTCGGGAAGGTGCTTTGCATATTGAGAACACAGAGATTACTGCCAACATTATCGTATATTTGGTCGCCATGCCTGCCTTGAGAGGATGGAACATGAAACAATACAGGGGGGATGAGATAGTTGATACTCTGACCAATTTCATTATGAAAGGAGTGCTTTAAATTGCCGCTGTGGCTACCCTGGATAGGTGTAATGCTACATGTTTCACTATATCATCGTGGTGCGGGTGCGGGAGGCTGTTAAAAAAAGCATATCCTTATGGTTAAAAAGGATCGCTGTCCAGGGTATTACCGGTTTCAGTACCCATAGCGTTACTGGTGGAGAGGTCGGGCACGGGCACAACCGATTGGGGATTTTTTCAGGCTCCCGTGCGAGGTCGGAAAATGTTGATGTCCTCGAAAACAAGCTCAACGCATACCGAGTATCTCGATGAGATATTGGGCTGTCGTACGGATCGACAGTTACGGCAGCAAATGCTTTTCGAATAATCCTGTCCCGCTCATGGGTGTTCCATGAGCTCAAGCATCTTGGGGCTCAGGGATTTTCATAGAGGGGTAAGGTAACCATTATTATGGTAAATCATTCAATTTTCTCTGTAATCTATTGCGGGGGATCAATCGCATGCTTAGAAGCGGTTAATCACCGCTGATTTTTACGAATGCATTGAATTGAAATAGGTACATTTTACACAATGAAAATTCTCCGAGAGAGAAAACAGTTCAGAGACAGGGGAAAGATCCTCTGCGCATCGGATTGAAAAGGGTACCAAGAGGTCCTTGTATACGCTCACGAACAGGATACTGTTGGTAAGCGACAGTTGCTCGCATGATAAAACGTTTAAAAAGGGGATAACAGTATGGCCACACATGAAGAAAAAATTACATCTTGTCATATTTGCCCGAACCATTGTTTCTTGAATGTCACCATTGAAGACGGGAAAATAGTTGAGGTCAAAGGGGCTCAAGGGTTCCCTGTGCATATGTGTTCAGTTAAAAAGGACAAAGCCGCTGAGGAGGGTGGGCGAGAAAGGTTCAGGCAAATGGAAAGAGATCACCTGGGATGACGCCCTGGATGAGATAGCAGACAAGCTGCTCGAGGTAAAAGAGAAGTATGGTCCTGAAAGACTGGTAATGCTCCTCGGTGAGCCGAAGGGGATGGAGTTTGCCATGGGTCAGAGATTTGCCGCGGCATTTGGATCTCCCAATACGGTTACGCCGGGAAATTATTGCGGTGTCCAGTGTACCGAATCGTGTTCCTTTACATTCGGTTCCCGCTATATACAGGCCAGGATGGAATCCGAACCCCAATCAATGATTATTTGGGGTTCAAATCCGGCCCATACCGGCGGCACCTTTAACATGATTGGCCGATACGATATGAATCGCTGCATGACAAACGGCA
>JAFDAE010000305.1:3761-4977 GCA_019314005.1 Deltaproteobacteria bacterium
TTGAGATATGGCCGGAAAAGGGTATGCATGCCTCTGACTGTGATTACTGGCTCAAGTTGCGGCCCAACAGTGATGGTGTCCTGGCAATGGGCCTGGTCAAGGTTATCATCGAAGAAGGTCTGTACGACAAGAAGTTTGTCGACGAGTGGACGATCGGTTTTGATGACGTCGCAGAAGAATGCAAAACGTTTACACTCGATGAAGTGGCAGATCTGACTTGGATTCCCAAAGAGCAGATTGTCGAGGTGGCCCGTGTTATTGCAACGGATCCGCCATGCGTCATTGGGACCGGCAATGCATTGGAAGGCAGCGTGTCATCATTCCAGACCTTGCGGGCCATCAATCTTATCCGTGGCCTTACCGCAAACGTCAATACCCCCACGGCGGGGTTTTGTGAACTTGAATGTGCAAAATACAAACGCACAGGCTCATTCATGATTGGTGATATGAAGGAGGTCCTGCGGGAATATCCCCGATCTCCTGAAAGAACCATCGGTGGATACGAAACCGGGATGGCCTCACGGTTCGGATATGTGCCGACCCAAGCAGTGGTCAAGGCTCTCTTGGAAGAAGATCCCTATCTGCCCAAGGTAGGCATCGGGCTTGTCAACAACCCGCTTATTACCTATCCTGATTCACGGGCAACCGCCGAGGCATTCAGGAAGTTTGAGCTCTTGGTGTATGCAGAGCTCTTCCCTACCGCCACCACGAATATTGCGGACATCGTTCTGCCTGCGGCATTTATGCACGAACATGATACGGTAGGGTATTGGCCGGCATGGCATGGCGGGATTCGAGCAAACGTCAAATTGGTGGATCCTCCGGGAGATGCCTGGTCTGACATGAAATTTATCAATGAGTTGGCCAAAAGAGTCGGACTGGGTGACTATTTCTGGGACAATGAAGAACAGATTCTCGATTATATGATCGCCCCCCTCGGGCTTACCTGGAAGAAATTCCGTGACGAGGTGCACTATGTCGGGGGCACGTGGAAATATGATTCTGAGAAGGTGGTCGGTTATGGAACACCTTCCGGGAAGGTAGAACTGAGGTGTGATGCACTGAAAAAATATGGTGCCGATCCTGTCCCGCGATTCCAACCGATAAAGGCGCCCCTGGAAGGTCTTTTTGATATGACAGAGGAGTATCCCCTGATTATGACGGACTACAAGAGTGAGATCTTCATGCTTTCGGGGTATAGAAATCTTGATTGCCT
>JAFDAE010000003.1 GCA_019314005.1 Deltaproteobacteria bacterium
CAGGCATGGAAAGGCGGCCTGGTACGCTTTTAAGACCGGATCAGCAGGATCAAACACATAGAAATCAAGACTGCCATTATAGGCATCTACCACAACCTTTACAGAGTTCTTTATATAGTTCACATCACGGGAAAAGAAGATATCTTTAGAGAACGAAAAAGAGATCCCCTCGTATTCTTTTTTCCGTTTTTCTTCCAATGCATACGGTTCTGAATAGGGGTAATAACAACTGGTCGTATAGGCATCAATAATCCAAAAAAGTCGTCCATCAGCCATCGCCAAGTACGGATCACTATCGAATTTTAAAAACGGAGCCACACGGTTTACCCGCTTTTGGATCTCTCGATAGATCATTATCCTGCTTTTCGGAAGAAGGTATTCTGAAAGCGGGATGTTTATGTCAAAAAACTTCAGAGAAAAGGCCAACTTCTTTATAAACGAATCGAGCGCCACGCCACCGCTGCCTCGATATGTTGTGTATATATTGGTGTCCCCCTTTGGATAATCAAACTCTTTTGTTGAGGTGTCCACGATAACGAAATCATCCGTTTTTTCGGAGTAATAAAGCTCTGGTCTCTCCACTGTAAGGCCCATAGGCGAGGCCGGAGGAATATCCTTCACAAAGAATACAGGAAGTCCCTCGGTGGAAACCTGGTTTGCCGGACTCATGCAGATACCATGTCCGTGAGTATAAAGGAGGTGTTTATTGATCCATGTCTTCGCTGTATGCGGAAGGTTGTCTATATTGAGCTCGCGGGGACTGAGCATAACCTGCACATAGTCTTTGCCGACCTGGTAACGATCAACATCCACATTTAGAAAGGAGTAGTAGAGACGAATTTCTTGAAGATCGATATATGTCTCTTTTAAAGGACGCTTGTCCCATATCTTGATGTTCTTTATAGTAGAGCGACATTCCTTGATATCGTCGGTGCTCAGATGTTCTACTACCGGGTAATTCTCACTTCTTATCAGATCGAGTCCGTAAGCCCTTCCCGTAGACTCTATATTATGCCGGATATAAGGTCTCTCCCTTTCCAGTTCGGTAGGTTCCACTATAATTTCTTGCAACAGGGCAGGGTAGATAAGCTGTAGGGTTACAACGGCAATACCCCATATAGACACGGCAAGAACAGGAAGGCGCCCCCTTTTTCCAAAAAGAGCAGCCAAACAGATGACAGCGGTCAAAACGACTATTGCGAGCAGCGCCTTATAGGCAACTATGTCTCCGTAAATATTGGCGTATCGCGCCCCGAAAACAAACCCATCCGAGGAATAAAGGGTCTCAAGCATGTCGAGCCGGTACCCCCACGCTTTAATCCCCAAGAGCACTGCAAAGATGATAAAAAGATGTATTCGTGCTGATTTCGTGGCCTTAGGACGGCCCTGTAATAGACCAATGTTGCGGTTTAATATATAAACAAAAAAGGTAAGCCCAATTACTATAACAAACCCATAAAACGCGAGGGCCTGAAGCAGTCTAAGGGATGGATAGGAAAAGATATAAAATCCCAGATCCTTGTTAAATATCGGGTCATATAATCCGAACTTTTGTGGATGAAGATATCGTAGAATCGTATCCCAGTGGTTAAAGCCTATGCCACCGGCAATGAAGGCGAACACAAACAGTGTCACCCACAAACCTATGCGTATATGCGCCGTCTGAATATTAAGGTTTTTTGCGTCAAACAACCTGACTTCGGAATCTGTAAGCGCTCCGGCCCGGTCCCCCTGTGCCCACGCCAGTTTGACCGAAGCAAAACCAAAAAGGAAAAAAACAAGATAAAACACCAGGCTGGAAGCAGCTTTTATGCTCAATATCTTTATATAAACCGGCGCATAGTGGATGCTTTCAAACCAAAGCCATTCAGAATATACATTGGCCAACGCCAGACTTATAAGAAGGACTAAAACAGAACCTGTCAGTATAATAATAAACTTGGTTTTTGTGCTTGCCTTTTTCATTGACGGGTCCTTACATAAAAAACCGGGTGGGGTGGGAGGTTAGACTAAGGGAGACTCCACTAAGCGCTGATCATACATCTTTCCTATACCATATTCTTTTCTTCTTAAGAATTTTTCTTTTGAAGGACCTATAATCTGCATCTCCGGATGTTCTTTCTGCACTTCCAGTGCAATATTCATCTCTTTGGTGCAACCAGTGCTGAATGTGGCATCTTTTCCCACCCATTCCGGCGGGATCTTCATACCCATTTCCCGAAATGCTCTCATGATATCGGAATATGTCTGTAAATGCCAAATATCTATGAGACCGCTTCTCTGTACTATCTCCCACATATACATGAGATCGTCTGCATCCATTCCAGATATAAAATACTCTGAAGGATTAATAATAAAGGTGCTTGAATACTGCTTCTTAAGCAACTCAATATAAACAGACATGATCTTCTTGGCCAAGTCTATTTTGCCGGGGATCGAACCTATAATGCCGCTGTAAAAGATTACCGTCATTCCTTCTTTTTTGGCATCTTCCAGTTGTTGAATAATCTCCTCGGCTCTTCCCTCCAGTTCCT
This sequence comes from Deltaproteobacteria bacterium, assembly GCA_019314005.1. The sequence goes on from JAFDAE010000003.1 coordinate 2,535, forward strand.
CATGTGAAAATCTCACCGCATTCGGGTGCTTCGGCTTGTAGCGGACACAAACCGTTCCGTCTTCTCCCTTTGAAAAATTAAAAATGTCCTGTGTAAATCTAAAATGCGTATCAAAAAAACGTCGGCATTGTTCCTGACCTTTGGTGATCACCGCGTCAACTTCTTTGAATATGCGCGCAAATGTCGTTGAAGCCATTAACAGGTTGATTATCTCCTGTGTTCCATCAGAGACCACTATGATATTTTGATCCGCTTTCAGAAGCGCCGCAAGACTCTTTTTACTCAACCTATTATCTTTGACCTCCAGGGCATCGCCAAGTTCGGCATTAAGGCTGGGGTCCTCCTCAACATCCTTAAAGGTCGCCTTTTCAAAGAGGGCGCTCTCTTTTACCGCAATAATCACCTTGTGTCCAAGTTGCGCCAAATGCTTAATAATAGCAAGATCGAATAATACCTCGCCTGCTTCATTTGCGAGCCACAGAATCTTCTTCGTCCCTGTGTCTTCGCGGACGCTCAAAAATCGTTTGAGGTGTTCGTAACCGTTTCCTGAAATCGGACGCTTAAATAGATCCATATAATCTGAAAAACTAAAGCGGGACAACCTATCAGTCTCCCAGAGTCTGTTTTCAATGGAGAGAGCGATAAGGCGTTGGAGCTTTAAGAAGTCAATCTGTTCTTTAAGAGCTCCAATATTGTCAGAACGGGATAGGCTGGAGAAATCATCCAAAAAGTCGATGGCCTCATTAAATGCTTCGGATTGAAGAGCGGTTAAGGTCTTCCTGTTCCGTTCCTCTTTTTCACTTGTGCAGGGATCCTCAATCTGGGTGCGGTCAAGGTATATTTTAAAAAGGCGTTTTTCAAGCCGAGACGGAATCATTATCCCATCTCGTGTCTCATGCTCGTATTTAATTGTAATCAACGCCTTTATATAGTCCCGCTCCTTTTTGTCTTCTATCTGATGTTCGATCAGCCGCAAGATCTTCCGCAAGACCTTATCATACTCCGCCTCTATTAGAGGGGTCTTTTCCTGTTTCATGATCATGCCGAACATATGATCTGAGCACGGATAAAACCTCTCGTTATCCTCAATATAGACCATAAACCTTATCTGCTCAGGAGAGGCAACATGGTCTGGAAAAGCGTAATAATCGAGGTGGTTTTCTATGAAACAGGTAGTATACCACGCATCTTTTTCAGGATTCACTCCGGTCTTATAGGTGAATTCCGGATTGTACCGCACTTGATTTTCGTTAAAAAAAGTAACCATTACTCCAAAGTAGCCCTTTTGAGACCTTTGCATAACTGCCATTTTTCCGTGATGCGGCGTCAGGCTTCAAAATTTAATCCTCAAAATACCCAATGTATTCCTCCGGTTAAATTTTTCGCCTTTCTTGCCTGACGAAAAAATGTCGCGTTATGCAAAGGTCTCCTTTTATGAGAACTTTATTGAAAGACATGGCATTGCGCCTCTAACATGTTTTAATCTTATAAAATTTAGCAGGTGGGGCTTACAGTGTCAAGAAAAAGGCTATTTTGGCGGAAAGGGACTTTTTGCGGAATCATCAATCTTGGTCGCCTCTTCCAGGTCAACAATCAACTCAAGCTTTTTTGGTGTGTTGAGCCCTCTTATTTTTAATGTAGAGATCATACCCATAAGTACCTGTTTGAACATCTCTTTAACAAAATGATTTAATGGTATTTTCCGATCATTTACCCTTAAGGCAACTCCGGAAGATTCGCGTTTTTTTGGAACAACCCGTTTAATGATGAACTCACATATCGAGCCTGCATCATTCACGTCAAATACCGGCAGATCGATATCGTGCTGTGTATCAGAAGCAACAGCAACAAGACGATCTTTCTTCTCGCACAAAAGGTGTTTTTGGCGTGCCTTTCTATGAACCTCTATCTTGGGTATCTTCTCTTTTTTGTAGCCCTCGGCAATAACTATATCCACATCATCCAGATAAAGGTCACAAAGCTTGCTAAGGCTTATTTCCTCATCACGGCGCTTTATCAATGCCATCTTCTGTGACGAAGAAATTATTACATTGCAAGCTCCCGCCTTCGCATAGCGCCATGTGTCCTTTCCTTCGTGGTCTATCTCAAAATCATGGGCTCCGTGTTTTATGGCGGCAACCCGGTATCCTTTTTTGAGAAACTCTGAAATCAGCTTCTCAATCAGTGTTGTTTTTCCCACACCCGACCTTCCCACAATCGATATAATCGGCTGCATGCCAGGAAATCCTTTCTTTTGTTGGTAGTTATAAATTTTAAGAAAATGTTTTTGGGTAAGGAATAGTACAAACTTCCAGATCCCGCCCGCCTCGCCTGAGCGAGAGCGATGGCGGGCAGGCATATTGTTTCGGATTTTGAATTTTGGTCATTCGCATTTGTTTCGAATTGAGCGCTGACGCTTCACTTCGTGCCGTGCTTCGGATTTCGTATTTATTAACTTAATTATATATTACCTGTAATCCACTTCCTTATAGACGGTATCTGTCTCATAGTCCATTCATCGGATATTCTCTGTTTTATGAATCGCTTAAAAAGTGTATCAATAACATTTATGCACTCTTCGTAAAGAAATATTTTCTCAAGGATTGCCCCTTCAAAGTCATCTTTCTTTTCTACTTTCCCGGTTTTGGGCGTCTTAAAAGAATTAAATGTAAAGCTTTCACCATTCAAGCCAAAGCTCCATTCATTATCATTAATTTTGAGCCTGAACTTCATCTCCCTGACAAGCATCCTTTTTTTAAGCGATATCCTGGCCTCTTCAAGGTCTGCATCTTCCCCGAGGATGGTCACGGTCTCAGGTTTTGCGCTGTCAACCAGCTCCATGACCACCTTATCACCGGGAACAAGGAAAACATCGCCTTGGTCCGGCAGGTCTATGGAGCCCCCCTTTTTTTCCGTCAGGAACCACAGCCAGGTAAGAAATTCGAAACCAAGGAATCTATATCTCTTGAGTAATATTGATATATCAAGCATTTATTACATCCTCACACCAGGATTGACGATTTACGAAACCGTCAACCCTGTATATGTTATTTTTTGAAGTCTGTCTCTCTCATCATCTGAAAGACCAGCTGAAAGGTCCCCAAGAGTAAAGGGAAACATCCTTATCAGCCTAAGACCAAAAGATCTTAAAAATTGGCTCTCAAACTCTTCGATTGCAGACCTTGATGAAGAAAAAAACCACAACCAGGCGTGCTCGTAGTGCCAGACAACGTCATACTGGCTCGGCGTTGCCGGCATTCTTAACAACAAAACATCTTTTACCCGCTCTTTTATTTCTTTCTTTTCGTTTTTTGAGAGGAACTCTCGGCCTGTATCGGCGAGTTTTTTGGCTATCTCTATTTCACAATTCTTTTTAACTACTTTTGAGGGGATCTTTTTTGTATCAACCCTAAAAGAAAAGACCAGATATTCACCTACTATGAACGAAGAATCATCGAACTGCGGCGCAAACGGCGTTTGAAAAGATGTCCAGCCGCATATTTTTTCGCATGGATCCTTGTCTATTTCTTGGATGGTATCTCTTTTCAGAGAACCTCGGACGGTATCGATAAAAGGGTCCGGAACTCTTCCTTCAACCCTATATCTCACAACAGCACTTGAGGATGACAGTAACCCCATATTTTTTGCTCCTTATAGACAACTTCGTTCAAAATCAAATCTTCTACCTCTATTTTTCAAACATGGCAAGGAAAAGTTTATCCTTAATATATTCCTAAAATAACCGATAATATGATTGTTTATTTAAAAAAACAACAGCGGCTCTTCACCCGTTTCCAAACCAACAGACAGGGGGTATTGTAAAAATGGAAGGCCTTGTAAAAACCAACGAAGTATTAATAGTAGATGATAATGAGAGCTTGCTAACGGCCCTAAAACGTCTGTTGAGCGTTTATTTTAAGGAACGAGACGTTCATAACTATAATATATTAACAGCGACTTCTGCTGACGAGGCCGTAAGCATCTTAGAAAAGAATTCTTCGATATCAATAATCATTTCTGATATTATGATGCCCGGAATGGACGGTTTGGATTTTCTAAGGCATATTACCCATGATCTCCGCCGCGGGATTCAGGTCATTATGATTACAGGCCAGGGTAATATGGGAAGGGCTGTTGATTCTTTTAGGAACGGAGCGGCTGAATATATTGTCAAGCCGTTTGATGTATCAACTATCTATGAAATTATGGATAGGACTATTGCTCGACTGGAAAATTGGGCGAAAATGATAAAAGGGGCTGTTGCATTAGACTAATCCCCATGGCAACAAAAAACTCTTTATAAACCATATCCTTCCTGTTTTTTGGGAAGCATGACGACAAAGCGAGTAAACGGCTTTCCTTTCTTTCCTTTTTTGCTAACAAGCCTTATGGTTCCTTTGTGATTCTCGACAATCTGTTTTGCGATAGGAAGACCCAGCCCGGTTCCCTTGTCCTCCTTTCCAACTATCTTGTAAAAGAAATCGAATATCTCTGTCCTGTGCTGTTTTGGTATAAACGTATCGCTTCTCACACTAAAAGAGACGGTATCCTTCTCCTCTGTTGCATGAATAGTAACTCGGCTGTTTTCAGAGGAAAAATTAATCCCATTATACAGGAGGTTGTTTAAGACAGTAAATATTCCTTGCTTATCCCCCTCGATAACAATATCTTTAAGTTTTTTGTTGTAACTATATATCGTTATATTCTTTATTTCAGCCAACGGCTCAATTTTTGAGATTATATCCTCTATCACCGAATACAAACTAAACGATGTAATTCTCATTTTGTGTTCCGGATCTGTTATTTTTAAAAATCTAATAAAATCGTTTATGCTTTCTTCTATTCTGTATTCTTCTTTCGCTACTATTTTCGAATACTTAAACAGCTTGTCCAAGTATGCGTTTCTCTGTTCGGCTTTTATCGTGGTATAGAGCTTTTCTATAATTCCTGGAAACTTTTTGGTAAAACCGCCGATAACGGTTAGCGGATTTCTAAGTTCGTGGACTAATACATCCAACACTTTTATGCGCTCTTGCTGAATCAATATTAACCTGTCCCTCATCCGTCGATACTCGTTAAAAAACTCTGCTCGAGCGATTGCCTGCCCGATCAGTTCTGCCATCTCTACTGAATAAAGGAACTTCTCCGCAGAAATTTTTTTCCTGTCCGTCCCTGAATCAATAACCATAACCCCATACTTTTTTTCTACCGATGCGTTGACATCTTTATATTTAATTGGAATGACGGCCTTAATTTTTACCTTGTTTCTCAGGGTATGATCAAATTCTTCTATTTCAGTTTTTTTAGTAACATTAATTGGCTCTCCCTTTTCAAAAACTCTCCAAACAATGCTGGTCTTCAGAACAACAATCCCCTTGTGGAGTTCTCTTCTGTAATCTCCCGACCAGTGTTCAATAACCAAATCTCCCCTGTCGTCAAGAAGATAGATCCGCACCCTCTTTTTTAATCGATCAGAAATAAAAGATATGCTTTTAGCAACAAGAACATCTACGTCAAAATTAAGATTTATCAGCCTCGATATTTCGAGGAAGTCTTTATGCTTTTTTAAACAAAACGTATATTCTGTTGTCTTTGATGCCATCGTTTTATTTGTTGTTGTTGTTTTTCTTCATTGTCCTTAACCGGGCCAATTCCCATACATAATCATAGAGGTGGAGCCCCTTGCTTGAAGCGATTATCTCACCATCTTCTACACCGATCTCTCCTGCCATATATTCTTTTAAAATCTGAATCGCGCCTAAGTTTGCAGGAAATCCGTTCCAAAGATCCCACGATCTAAAATAGACTATAAAATGGAGTTTTCCATCGCGAATGCGCGTATCAATACCACGAAGACAGGGCGGATCAGAGAGATAAATTGAGCTTGGGTCTCCTACAGCCATATACGCCTGATTGGTGCCGAACCCATCTTCTTTATACATTCTTATGAGTTCGGCAATCTGTTGCTCTAAATATTGCCCATATGTATACTCTTCTTTTGGGGATTTTTTACTCGTCATAAGATAAGGTAAATACTCTTCAATATACCCATCTTCTACAGGATTGGGGATTCCGAGATGTTCCGGAATATCCGGAATCAAAGGTCTAACACCCGGATATTTAATGTGTACGGTAATATAGTCAAATTCAAGTCGCTTTTGGCCTTCGAAGCTTCCACGGTCAATCACATATTTGTGACCCTGTTCAATTATGGCATAGACGCTTTGAAACCAAGCATCCGGAAGGTCTCTTGCCTCAATGGTAATTAATTTCATGACATAAATTTTTCTTTACTCAGTTTTTTTCTAAATATCGAGAAAATTGACTTCCATTGCATGTGTTTTAATAAAATTTCTTCTTGGTTCCACGTCATCACCCATAAGTATGGTAAATATATCATCCGCCGCGATGGCATCTTCTGTTTTTACTTTTAAAAGCCTTCTACAGTCAGGATCCATTGTTGTCTCCCACAACTGGTCCGGATTCATTTCTCCAAGTCCTTTATATCGTTGAATTGATAATCCTTTTTTTCCTTCTTCCATGAGTTGTTCCAACAACCCTTCTTTTGATTTCACCAAAATAGATTCTTTTTTCTCGTTGATTATAGTAAATGGTGGGTAATCTAATGATAATATATATGTTCCCAGTTCATAGGCCCTTTGAAAATCCGCAGACGATATTAAGGACCAACCAATCTTATTAACATGGCCATTCGTCCCCTTAACGTGTAGTTCAAACAGATCGTGTTCTTCATCTTCTATAATCGTATCAACCTTAAAATCCATTTTTATCATTTCTTGTCTAAGCTTGTACACCTTTTCTTTATCTCTTAGAAAACTTTTTTTACAACAACCATTTTTTATTAAAAATTCAATCAGGCTTCTCTTAAAGCCTCTTTTTTCAAGACATGTTAACACCTGATTATAGTCTACCATCTTGCCTACAAACATATATAATTTTTGATTTCTTAATTCTTCTTTCTTTTTTTCGATTTGTACTGTTATCTTCTTGGAAATTCGGTTCATTATATAAATATTAAATTCTTCTTCATCTTTAATATAAATGGCCTTTTTTTTGTTTCCTATCCTAAATAGTGGTGGTTGTGCTATGTAAAGATGACCTTTCTCAACAAGATCCGTCATCTGTCTATAAAAAAAGGTGAGAAGAAGAGTGCGTATGTGGGATCCATCTACATCGGCATCAGTCATTATTATGACTTTTTTATAACGAAGCTTTTCTAGGTCGTATTCTTCTTTTCCTATTCCGGTTCCAAGAGCAGTAATCATAATTTTAATTTCTTCACTATTGAGCATCTTGTCATATCTTGCTTTCTCTACATTTAATATTTTTCCCTTTAATGGAAGTATGGCCTGATTTTTTCTGTCCCTTCCCTGTTTCGCGGAACCTCCCGCAGAATCACCCTCTACAAGAAATATTTCTCTTTTTTCCGGATCTCTTTCTTGACAATCAGCCAATTTTCCGGGAAGCGCGGCGTCCATTAAAGAACCTGTTTTTCTTGCCATATCTTTGGCCCGCCTGGCCGCATCTCTGGCCCTGGCTGCATCAACCGCCTTTATTATTATTCTTTTTGCGACAGAAGGATTTTCTTCCAAAAACCCAGCTAACCTTTCGTTTACAATGGCTTCAACAAGACCCTTTATTTCAGTATTTCCTAATTTTGTCTTGGTTTGCCCTTCAAACTGTGGCTCTCGAAGTCTTATATTAATAATAGCAACCAACCCTTCTCTTACATCATCACCACTCACCTTTTCCTGTATGTTTTTAGGAAGATTGCTGGTGGCTACGTATTGATTTATTGTTCTTGTTAGTGCTGACTTAAAACCTACTAAATGAAAACCCCCCTCTTTTGTATTAATATTGTTCGCAAAAGAGAATATTTTCTCTTGATATGTATCATTGTACTGCATAGCGACCTCTACGAAAGTACCATTCTTTTCGCCATACATATATATCGGTTTTTTATGGACTGCTGTTTTATTTCTATTTAGATATTCAACAAAGGATTCTATTCCACCCTTATAAAAGAATTCTTTCTCCGTATCTGTTCTCTCATCTCTTATAACAATTCTAACGCCTTTATTTAAGAATGCGAGTTCTCTCATTCTTTGAGAAATGATGTCAAAATTGAATTCGTTGACAGTAAATATATCTTCATCCGGCAGAAACGTTATTTTGGTTCCATTTTTTTTAGTCTTTTTTATTGCCTCCACCGAGGACGTCGGAGCCCCTCGAGAATATGTCTGCCGGTAAACATTTCCATTCGCTTTTATTTCTACTGTAAGATCTGATGAAAGAGCGTTGACTACGGATACGCCCACACCATGCAACCCTCCTGAAACCTTATAAACCTTACTATCAAATTTTCCGCCGGCGTGTAATTTTGTCATAACCACTTCTACTGCCGGAATCTTTTCTGTTTTATGAATACCAACTGGAATACCTCTTCCGTTGTCTTCCACTGTCACACTGTTGTCTGAATTAATACAAACAGATATAAAATCACAAAAACCTGCTAAGGCCTCATCTATACTATTATCCACAACCTCATAAACCAAGTGATGAAGTCCTTCTGTCCCTATATTTCCTATATACATGGACGGCCGCTTTCTTACCGCGGAAAGACCTTCTAAAACCTTTATTTTGTCTGCATCATATCTCTCTTCTTTTTTTACCATTACGTTTAATAGCCTCTTTTCTTTTATATTTTATTCTGTAATTATAATTTTTTCTTTTGTTTCCTTTCAGAAATGGTAGCTTTTGTCCCAGGACAAGGCCGCACAAAGGTTTATACCACAGGCGTAGCAACGCTACGTCGAGGACAGAAACCTGCGGAGAACGCAGTCTTGGGGCAAAATATGCCTTTTCTGAAAGGAAACTACACCCTCATCGGCATTATAACCGACAAAAAGTTCTCATCATCATCCCCAGATATTAAACAAGAACTCTTATTGTCTTTGAATTTTATACTAACCTCTTCACTTTTCATGTTACTTAAAGTATCTATAAAATATTTTGGATTAAATCCCAATTCCATCACTTCTCCATCATATTTAACCTCTGCTCTTTCACTTGACTCTCCAAGTTCTGGATTTGTATTAATTATCTCAATACTATTTTTATCCATCTTAAACTTAACACCCCTATATTTTTCAGATGAAAAAATAGACATCCTCCGAAGCATCATCAAAAATTCTTCTCTTTTAACTCTGAGGATTTTTTTATTATCCCAGGGAATAATATTTTTATACGTTGGAAACTCTCCTTCAATAAGTCTTGTTACAATCGTTTCATTATCTTTTTTTAGTATAAACTTATTCTCTTTTACTCCAATCTTTACGACGCCCTCTGAAGCAAGAAGCTTGGTCGCTTCAAGAATACCTTTTTTTGGTATAATTATCCCTTGTTCAATTGCAAACGGCTCTGCTTTGCCAACAACACCATCAATAAAAGAAAGCCTGTGACCATCTGTCGATACCATTACAAGGAAGTTTTTCCCTTCCTTTTCTTCTTGTTCTATAAATATTCCTGTCATTTCAGCATAACCTTCACCAATAAGTACCGAATATATTGTTTTCTCTATCATCCTTTTTAAAAGATTGGCTTCAATCTCTAAAAAAATAACATCTTCTATATTCGGAAGTGATGGAAATTCTTCCGGATCAATTCCTACTATATTATATTCTACTGATCCATCTACAATTTGAATCCATTTGTTTTCTGATTCCTTAATGTGAATAATTTCTTTTGGAAAATCCTTTACAATTTCGAGAAGCTTTTTAGATGGAACCGTTGTTGTTCCCGGAGTTATTATTTCTGTTGAATAAACTCCGTCAAAACCAATTTCAAGGTCTGTCGCGAGGATTTGTAAGTTGTTTTCGTTATCTGCCTTCATAAATACATTAGAAAGAATAGGCATGTTTGTCTTTGATAAAGTTATTCCCTGAATCTTTGTCAATATTTCTATAAATTCTTTTTTATGAATTTTAAATTCCATTAGTAACTCCTATTATTTTATAATTTAATAAAGAAATAATATAAATAATAAGGGCGGTTCATATGTTGATAAGTAAAATAAACGCGCTATATTATTATAAAAAGAATTATTAATATATAGACAAGTTATGTTACGATTTGTTTTTTTCTGCCCTCTCGCGAGTAATTTTGCTAAAACAACAATAATTTAAAAAAATAAGTGCTCTTTATCAACAAAAATATGTACAATTCTTTTATCATTATATAACATACATTTTTTTTAAAGAATATGGATTTTTACAAAACTATCCTTATTAAAACCTAAAAAAAGAAAAAAATGAAAAGAAGAGTCACTTTTAAACCAGGTTCACTTAAAACGTCTGTGAGCGAAGGTGAAACAATTTTAGATGCGGCGTTGGGAGCCGGGATTCATATAAATTCTTCCTGCGGTGGCCAGGGGCTTTGCGGAAAGTGCAAGGTTTTTATAGAAGAAGGAGACATAGTTTCCGAGCCAAGTGATAAAATAAGCGAGGACGATTATAAAAAAGGGGATAGATTAGCATGTAATAGCCGGATCTTTTCTGATTGTACGATCAAGATTCCGGTGGAATCGAGAATTCCTGATAAGATATTAATAGAAAAACAGACCCTTACAAAAGGCGAAAGAAAGATAGCCGAACTTGAAACAAGGTCTTTTGTTAGTCTTTGGTGTTTTAATCCTCCTATTATAAAAGCTTTTTTAAAACTCGACCCACCAACGGGCACGGATAATACAAATGACCTTTCTCGAGTATTAATAAAATTAAAAGACTTATATTTAATAAGAAATGTGTCTATAGATATTTCCTGTCTACGAAGATTACCAACCATCTTGAGAGAATCCCAATGGAATGTAACAGTAACGCTAGAAAAAATTTATATTGATTATGACTTAGGTATATCCACTGTTGAAGGCGAGAGTATATACAAAATAATAGATATAGAGCCGGGGAATACCTTTGAAAAGCAATATATTGTTGCATTAGATATTGGCACGACCACCATCTGTGGTCAATTGCTCGATCTGTTCTCAGGACAGGTCATTGCGGAAGCAGCAACATATAATAAGCAGATGATGTGCTGTGGTGATGATGTTATTACGAGAATTGTTTTTGCCACTACTCCTGGAGGAAGAAAAAAATTACAACAAGAGGTAATTCTTTCCGTAAATGAAATTATAACCGAGTTAGTAAAAAAGTCAGGTACTTCAAAAGAGCACATTATTTATATTACTTCTGCGGGAAATACCACCATGACCCATCTCCTGCTCGGGTTGGAATCTCGCTACATAAGGGAGGTGCCATATGTGCCGTCCGCCCGTTGTTTTCCTCCTGTTAAAGCTTCTGAGGTCGGTATAGATGTAAAAGACCACGTAAAAATAAGAAGTTTTCCTTCTGTGGCAAGTTACGTTGGGGGAGATGTCGTTGCGGGTGTTCTCGGTTCCGGAATGTTTCTGAGAGAAAAGCTTACCCTATTTATAGATATAGGTACAAATGGCGAGATTGTCCTTGGGAATTCCGAATGGCTTGTCTGTGCTGCCTGTTCCATGGGGCCAGCGTTTGAAGGCGGGGGTATCCTCCACGGGATGAGGGCCGATGTGGGCGCCATAGAAGGATTTCGCATAAATCCCATAACGTTGGAACCAATGATGATTACCATTGGAAAGGCGCGCCCAAGAGGAATCTGCGGTTCTGGTTTAATAAGTCTGTTGGCGGAGCTGCTTTATTCTTCCATTATCGACCGACAGGGAAAATTTGTAAGGGACCTTGATACAAAAAGGGTTAGACAAAGTGATACAGGATATGAATATGTGGTTGCGTGGGCCGAACATACTGATATTGGAAAAGATATTATTATCACCGAAGGAGAGGTAGAAAATTTAATTAGGGCCAAGGGAGCTCTTTTTGCCGGATGTGTTACCTTGCTTGAAAGTGTAGGTTTTTCGCTTGAGGAGGTAGATCATATTTTTATAGCAGGGGCTTTTGGGCGGTATATTAATTTGGAAAAGGCAAAGCTGATAGGACTCCTTCCTGATCTTCCAGTAGAAAAATTTTCTTTTATAGGGAATGGTTCATTAATGGGCGCCCGCCTTGCGTCTTTTTCACAGGACATGTTTAGAGAGGGGGGGCGTATCTCCAGAATGATGACAAATATTGAATTAAGCGACAGTCCGACCTTTATGAATAATTACGTCGCCTCGCTTTTCCTCCCCCATACCGAAGCCGATTTATTTCCGGTGGTGAGCGAGAAGCTGTTAGAATCAGAAAAAATAACAAAGAAAGAGAGGGGATTGGGTGAGTAGTTTAATAGCAATGGCCGGCAAAGGGGGAACTGGAAAGACAACCATTGCCGGGTTTTTAATAAGATATTTGATTGATAATAAAATAAAACCGATTCTCGCAGTGGATGCGGACCCGAATTCTAATTTAAATGAAGTCCTGGGCGTGAAGGTTGGTTTAACGCTTGGTGAAGCGAGAGAAGGATTAAGGAATGATGTGCCGGTGGGGATGACCCGGGATATGTATATGGAATATAAGATTCAGGAGGCGTTAGTAGAAGAAAAAGATTTTGATTTAATTGTTATGGGACGTCCTGAGGGAACGGGATGTTATTGTCACGCGAATTCCTTACTCTCAAAATATATGGATCAGCTTGCCGGAAATTATAGCATGCTTGTCATGGACAACGAGGCGGGCATGGAACATATCAGCAGATTGGTAGCAAGGGAGCCGGAAGTCTTGTTAATAGTCTCAGACCCAACCTTTCGAGGAGTACAGGCAGCTGAGAGAATATTAAATCTTTCAAAGGAACTGAATCTCGGCGTAAAAAATGCTTACCTGATCATTAACCGCGTAGTTGGTTCTCTCCCGGAATCTGTAGATGAATTTATCAAAAAATCTAAAATTACATTAGCAGGATGTGTCCCGGAAGATAACATGGTTGCTGAGTTTGATGCTAAAGGAAAACCCACATTTAGTCTTCCAAAGGATTCCAAGGCGATCCAAGCGGCAACTGAAATCTTTAAGAAGATAATAAAAAAGAATGCTTCGTGATCTTTCCATCAAAAATTTTGCCATTATCGATAATATCCACATTTCCTTTTCTAAGGGTCTTGCCGTTCTTACCGGAGAAACCGGGGCGGGTAAATCCATCATTATCAATTCTTTGAAACTTATATTGGGAGAAAGATCATCAACTGATTTAATAAAGACCGAGAGTGAACATGCGGAGGTAGAGGCCTTTTTCGAGATAGCCCCAGGTAGTGAAGCAGGAAAGGCAATGGAAGCCCGGGGGTTCGATCAGGGAGAAGGTTTGAGCGTACGACGCGTTATTGCCAGGAATGGTAAAAATAAAATACTCATTAATGGTCATCGTTCTACACTTCAAATGATGACCGGTATTACTGAAAAACTGATAAGTATATCCGGACAGCATGCCTACCAGATACTTTTGAAACCGGAACACCACCTTGCCATTCTGGACCAATTTACCGGCCTTAAGGAACTTCGAAACAGGATTTCTGAATGTTATAAAAAGATGCTTCCTCTAATAAAAAAACTTCATCAATTAAAAGAACAAAAAGGGCGAGAGGCCGAAGAGAGAGAGCTTTTGTTGTTTCAGGAAAAAGAGATCACCCTTGCGAATCTTTTTCCAAAAGAAGAAACAGAGCTGGACCAGGAGAGAGCCCGACTTAAGAACGTGGAAGTACTATACGGGACGCTTGGAAGGTGTGTTGAGAGGTTGTATGGATCAGAAGGATCGGTTGTGGAAGGGTTAACCGAGGTCGGAAAAGATATAGAGCGTCTGGGAAAGATTGATACGAATCTGATCCCGATTGCTGAAAACGTTCTTTCTGCTGCGTATCAGGCGGAGGATTGTGTTGCAGACCTCCGTTCCTACACAGAGACACTTTCCCTTGATCCGGACCGATTGGAAAAGGTCGAAGAACGCCTCGATACCATTCAAAAACTTAAACGCAAGTATGGTAAGACCATAGAAGACATTCTTTGCTCTCTTGAGAAAATAAAGAAAAAGTTAAGAGCGCTGCAAAACTTCTCTGAAAGGATGGTAGAGCTCGAAGAAAAACTTTTTGAGCAAAACAAGACGATATGTGAGCTGTCAAGAGAATTGTCGGAGAAACGTAAAGCGGGAGCAATAAGGTTTTGTCGCAGGGTGCAAGATGAGTTGGGATCTCTTGAGATGCGAGGCACCAAGGTTGATATCCTTTTTGAATACACGGAAGAAGACCCGAATAGTTCCAATCAATATCTTAATGTAGATGGAAAGGTAATAGGTGAAACAGGATTTGACCGGATATCGTTTTTGATTTCTCCGAATATTGGAGAAAAGTTAAAACCACTGATCGACATTGCCTCAGGAGGCGAACTGTCAAGAATTGTTTTAGCATTAAAAGCCATAATGGCGGACCGAGATGATATTGGAACCATATTTTTTGACGAAGTAGATGCCGGGATCGGAGGGAGTGTTGCAGAGACCGTCGGACAGAAGATGAAAGAAATTTCTAAGTATCACCAAGTTGTTTGTATAACTCATCTTCCACAAATTGCGAGCTTTGGCGACCACCACTTTAAGATTTCAAAGGAGACAGGTGAAGGACGTACATACACGACCATAGAACCTATAGATGGTGAGAACCGTATAAGCGAGATCGCCAGGATGCTGGGTGGTGTTAAGATTTCCCAAACAACCCTTGATCATGCAAAAGAGATATTGGGTTGGTAGCAAAAAGGGGCCCTGTGGCACAAAAAGGCTTGACAATGGATATTTTGCCTATTAGTTTAACAAGCTTAACCCGTTTAGGGGGTTGAACTTGTGAATGTCTGTCTTGGTCTGAGAGATTTTTAAGAAATGAAAAAAATTCTTCTTTATGACACAACCTTAAGGGATGGTAACCAGGGAGAAAATATTAATTTCTCCGTCGAAGATAAGATTCGAATCGCCCAAAAACTTGATGAATTCGGTGTACACTATATTGAAGGCGGGTGGCCCGGATCAAATCCCAAGGACATACAATTTTTTGAATCGGCAAAAAAAGTTGATTTCAAGACAGCTTGTATTGTTGCGTTTGGAAGTACTCGAAGGCCAAAAACTCACCCCAAGAAAGATAGTAATCTCCAGGCGCTCCTTAACGCCAATACCAGGGCTATAACCGTTTTTGGTAAGACATGGGATCTTCATGTAAAAAAGGTGATGTCTAACACGTTAAAAGAAAACCTGGCCATGATCTCCGATACAGTGGCTTTTCTTCGTTCACAGGACAGGGAAGTTATCTACGATGCCGAACACTTTTTCGATGGCTATAAGGCCAATCCACAGTACGCAGCAAAGACAATACAGGCAGCCGTTTCGGGAGGGGCAAACGTAATTGTCTTTTGTGATACAAATGGAGGGACCCTTCCTTTTGAATTGCAGGAAATAATGGAACAGATCATGCCGACAATTCCGGTAAAAGTGGGTATCCATGCCCATAATGACAGCGGTCTCGGAGTTGCAAACACCCTTGCCGCGGTCAAAGCCGGAGCGGTCATGGTTCAGGGAACGATCAATGGATACGGGGAAAGGTGCGGCAATGCCGACCTGACAGCAATTATACCGAATCTTCAGTTCAAGATGGGTATTCCTTGTCTTCCCGATGCAAACCTCTCCCGACTTACCGAGGTCTCTCGCTATGTAAGCGAGATAGCCAATATGCCACCCTTTAATGGACGACCGTTTGTTGGAAAAAGCGCTTTTGCCCACAAAGGTGGAATTCATGTAAGCGCTGTCATGAAGACTTCAGAGGCGTACGAACACATGGATCCGGAAAGAATAGGGAATGCGCGTAGGGTCCTCGCCTCAGACCAATCCGGAAGAAGTAATATAAATTATAAGGCAAAGGAATTTGGAATTAAGCTCAAAGAAGATGGTTCCGACAGCAGGAAAATCGTTCAGGAAGTAAAACAGTTAGAACATAAAGGGTATCAATTTGACGGTGCTGAAGGATCCTTTGAGCTTTTAATGAAAAGACTTTCCGGGCAGTTTGACCCGCCGTTCCATTTGGAATCTTTTCGTGTAACCACAGAGAAAAACAAGGATCAACCGAGTACGGCGTATGCGACAATAAAGATTTCTGTAGGTTCTAAGGAAGAAATTACAGCCGCGGAAGGGAATGGCCCGGTAAATGCCCTCGACAATGCCCTTCGAAAGGCCCTTAACAAGTTCTTTAAAGCAGGGCTTGAAAAGATGCACTTGGTTGATTTTAAGGTAAGGGTGATTGAGGGGCAAGATGCCACTGCCGCCAAGGTGCGTGTTTTTATAGAATCCAGGGATGAAAAGTCGATCTGGAGCACCATCGGCGTTTCTGAAGATGTGATTTCAGCAAGCTGGGAGGCATTGGCAGACAGTTTTAACTATAGGCTCTGCAAGGCCGGCAACAAGAAAAAAGGCAAGAAAAGCAAGAGAGGGTAGTACACGGTGAAGAGCGATACAGTCAAGCTTGGGATAGAAAGGGCGCCGCACAGGTCCCTCTTTAAGTCAATGGGTTATACTGACGAAGAGTTGAGTCGCCCGTTGATAGGGATTGCCAATTCCGCCAATGAGATTATTCCCGGCCATATCCATCTCAATAGGATCGTTGAAGCAGTCAAGGCCGGCGTTTATATGGCCGGCGGCACGCCGATCGAATTCGGAACCATAGGGGTGTGTGACGGCATAGCCATGAATCATATAGGGATGAAATATTCCCTTGGAAGCAGGGAGTTGATTGCTGATTCCATAGAGGTTATGGCTATGGCGCATGCCTTTGATGCCATGGTTATGGTGCCGAACTGCGATAAGATTGTTCCGGGAATGCTTATGGCAGCGGCCCGCCTCGACATTCCAACAATAGTGATAAGCGGCGGCCCAATGCTTGTTGGTCGCCTGGGTGAAAAAGAGATAGATCTGATCAGCGTGTTTGAGGCTGTGGGAGCGGTTAAGTCGGGGAAGATAACCGAGGAACAAGTCTTGGAAATAGAAGACAATGCCTGCCCCACCTGCGGCTCATGCGCGGGTATGTTTACCGCGAATTCAATGAATTGTCTGACAGAGGCGATAGGTATGGGGCTTCCTGGAAACGGGACCATTCCCGCGGTAATGGCGGCACGGATACGGTTGGCCAAGAAAGCAGGGATGAAGATAATAGATCTTTTGGAAAAAGGGATTACCCCACGAAAGATTTTGACTGAAGACGCTTTTATTAATGCCCTTACAGCGGATATGGCTCTCGGGTGTTCCACAAACACCGTTCTACACCTTACAGCCCTTGCACGGGAGGCGGAAGTTGATATTGATTTGGACAAGATCAACGAAATCAGCAAAAAGACCCCTCACCTCTGTTCCCTCAGCCCCGGGGGGAAGCACCACTTAGAGGACTTAGACCGGGCCGGTGGGATCTGCGCCATAATGAAAGATCTTTCAGACAAGGGTCTTATAACAACCGAATGTATGACAGTCACAGGAAAGACCGTTGGAGAGAATATTTCATCATGTGTTGTGCAAGACCGATCAGTTATCCGGTCTACAGACGATCCTTATCATAAAGAGGGCGGCCTGGCGGCCCTCTTCGGAAACATAGCGCAGTCAGGGTGCGTTGTGAAGCAATCAGCGGTAGATCCCAAAATGCTTTCCCATGAAGGGCCGGCCAGGGTTTTCGACAGCGAGGAAGAAGCGGTTACAGCCATTATGGGGAGAGAAATCAAAAAAGGGGATGTGATCGTCATCCGGTATGAGGGACCCAGGGGTGGTCCCGGAATGCGGGAGATGTTGACACCTACTTCAGCTATTGCCGGAATGGGGTTGGATGCCGAAGTCGCGCTTATAACAGATGGACGTTTTTCCGGTGGCACCAGGGGGGCGGCAATAGGTCATGTCTCTCCCGAGGCAATGGAAGGGGGATTGATAGCGTTTGTCCGTGATGGTGACATGATTTCCATTGATATTCCCGGCAAATCGATTAATCTCAAGGTTTCGGAAGAAGAGATTGAAAAGAGACGTTCAGCGTGGAAGGCTCCGGAGCCGAAGATAACCAAAGGCTATATGGCACGATACGCAAAGCTGGTAACATCTGCGTCCACGGGAGCCGTTTTTAAATAAAAAACTTGGAGGTGGTAACAATTAAACTTACAGGCGCGCAAGTTTTAATGGAAGTGTTAAAAGAAGAAGGGGTCGACACCATCTTTGGGTTTCCAGGTGGGGTGATCATTGATATTAATGACGAATTAGACAAGACCGATATACGATATATATTGGTCAGACACGAGCAGGCCGCTGTTCATGCCGCAGACGGCTATGCCCGGGCTAAAGGAAAGGTAGGAGTCTGTCTGGTGACATCAGGCCCAGGCGCTACTAATACCGTTACCGGTATTGCGTCCGCGTATATGGATTCTATACCCGTGGTGGTCTTTACCGGCCAGGTTCCCACATCCCTGATAGGGAACGATGCCTTCCAGGAGGTAGACATTGTGGGAATTACACGGCCCTGCACCAAACATAATTATTTGGTCAAGGATCCTACAAAACTCGCTGAAACCGTGCGAGAGGCCTTTCATCTTGCCCGCTCCGGCCGCCCAGGTCCTGTATTGGTTGATCTTCCCAAGGATGTCTCCCAGAGTAAAATCAGTTTTGAGATGCCGCCTCCTCCCAAGATGAAATCGTATTGTCCGCACACTGAGCCGCACAAGCAGCAACTTGAAAAGGCAATAAAGCTTATTTTAAAGGCCAAAAAACCGGTGATCTTTGCCGGAGGCGGGGTGATCCTTTCCGGGGCCTACAAAGAGCTTACCAAGTTCGCGAAGAAGTTGAATATACCGGTAACTGCCTCGCTGATGGGACTCGGAGGTTTTCCGGGGACGGATCGCTTGTGGCTGGGAATGCTCGGTATGCACGGCACCTATCGCGCCAACATGTCTACCGGGGCATGTGATCTTCTCATCGGGATAGGGGTTCGTTTTGATGATAGGGTTACGGGAAAGATAGACACCTTTGCTCAGAATGCAAAGATTATCCACATTGATATTGACCCCACATCGATACAAAAGAATGTTCCGATTACCGTTCCGATTGTAAGTGACTGTAAGATCGCACTTAAGCAATTAAACAAACTTATTGAAAAGGTCGATTTAAAGGAGTTGCTGAAATCCCGGCCGAACTGGCTAAAACAGATAGAGGAGTGGAAGAACACAACACCCCTGGCCTATGAACAGAAGGACATTATAAAGCCCCAGTTTGTTGTTGAGAAGCTATATGAATTGACCAAGGGAAAAGCGATTATTACTACAGAGGTGGGCCAGAATCAGATGTGGGCCGCCCAATATTACCATTTTGATCAACCCAATCATTTTATTACCTCCGGTGGTTTAGGAGTCATGGGGTTTGGATTTCCGGCCGCTATCGGCGCCCAGCTTGCCTGCCCCAAGAAGACGGTAATCGATATCGCAGGTGACGGGAGTATCCAGATGAACATCCAGGAACTGATAGTCGCTGTTGCGAACAAGTTGCCCGTCAAGGTCGCTATTTTGAATAACCGCTATCTTGGAATGGTACGTCAATGGCAGGAGTTGTTCTACGATAAAAGGTATGCTGCAACTAACATGGAGCAAGCACCCGACTTTGTTAAGGTGGCCGAGGCTTACGGAGCGGTTGGTTTGAGGGCGACACGTCCTGCAGAGGTAGAAGAGATTATAAAGAAGGCTCTTGCCACCCCGAAAACCGTGATTATGGATTTTGTGGTTGAGAGGGAAGAGTGTGTCTATCCAATGGTTCCGGCCGGCAAGGCTATTACGGAGATGCTTTTGGCTTGATCAATCTTGTAAAGTTCTTGACTTCAGTTAAAGGGGGGCAAGTAAAAAAAAATGACAGAAGAACGTAAACACACGATTTCTCTTTTGGTAGACAATGAATCCGGCGTTCTTTCCCGGGTAACAGGTCTTTTCAGCGGAAGAGGGTTTAATATCGAAAGCCTGTGCGTGGCTGAAACATCAGACCCGGCGCTTTCGAGAATAACATTAGTGACCAGGGGAAGTGAGCGTATTATTGAACAGATAAACAAGCAGCTCAACAAGCTGATAAATATCAGAAAGGTTATAGACCTTACCGATATGGAATTTGTTGAGCGGGAAATGGCCCTTGTCAAGGTCAGGGCCAAAGAAGAGCACCGGGCGGAGATCCTAAGAATTGTGGATATCTTCAGGTGTAAGGTTGTGGACGTTAGTCCAGGATACTATACTGTTGAGGTAACGGGGAGCGATGATAAAATAGCGGCGATTCTAAGCCTGCTCAAGCAGATAGGGGTAAAAGAGATTGCACGGACAGGGGCCATTGCTTTGGCCCGTGAGGCAAAAAAATAAGAAAAGATTAAGGGAGTAATTTTTATGGCGAAGATTGATTTTGGCGGAGTTGTAGAAGATGTTGTTCTGTTGGAAGAGTTTCCCCTGAAAAAGGCCCAAGAAACGCTGGCAAATGAGACTATTGCTATTCTGGGATATGGCGTTCAGGGTCCCGCGCAGGCCTTGAATATGAGAGATAACGGCATAAAGGTCATTATAGGACAGAGGAAAGAAGAGAAAATATTCTGGGACAAAGCAGTTAATGACGGCTTCATACCAGGCGAGACCCTGTTTTCAGTGGAAGAGGCGGCGGAAAGAGGAACGATTATTCAGATGCTGATTTCCGATGCGGGACAGATGGCTGTATGGCCGAAGATCAAGGGGTATATGAAAGAAGGAGACGCCCTTTATTTTTCGCACGGCTTTTCCATCGTATATAAAGATCAGACAAAGGTTATACCACCGGATAATATAGACGTTATTATGGTCGCGCCTAAAGGTTCGGGGGCCTCTGTAAGAACAAACTTTCTTGATGGGAGCGGGATAAATTCGAGCTATGCCGTTTTTCAAGATTATACAGGAAGGGCCACAGAGAGGACCCTTGCCGTTGGAATCGCCATCGGATCCGGGTATCTCTTTCCAACAACCTTTGAACAAGAGGTTCATAGCGATTTAACCGGCGAACGCGGCGTCTTGATGGGATGTATGGCAGGTGTCATGGAAGCCCAGTACAATGTGCTTCGCAAGCATGGCCACAGCCCGAGCGAGGCGTTTAATGAGACGGTTGAGGAGCTTACCCAGAGCCTGATACGCTTGGTGGGTCAAAATGGGATGGACTGGATGTATGCCAATTGCAGCACCACCGCACAGCGGGGAGCACTCGATTGGAAACCGAGGTTCAGGGACGCGGTGGCCCCTTTATTCGATGAGCTCTACGATCGAGTGGTTTCCGGCGAAGAGACAAAAATCGTGCTGGAAGCAAACAGCAGGCCTGACTACATGGAACGGCTCGGCAAGGAGTTAAAAGAGATCAGAGATTCTGAAATGTGGAGAGCCGGGGCCGCTGTTCGTGCGCTCAGACCTGAAAACAGGCAGAAGAAATAAATAAGACAATTCTGGACGCAGATGAACGCAGATTATTAGGATTTTAAGTATAAAGTTGCGAGCTTGCGAGTTGAAAAGAGAAAGTAATCTATAGTTCTAAAAAATAGTTATCTGCGGGCATCTGCGAAAATCTGCGTCCGAATTCAACTCATTCCGGCCGATAGACTTCCACCCGATTCCTTCCATTTTTTTTAGCCGTGTATAGCGCTTTGTCCGCAGATTCAACAAGGTCCTTAGATGTCTCTATGGTTTCGTGAGGAAAGGAAGCGATCCCGAGGCTGATAGTAATTTGAATATGATTATTGTCTACTTCGAAGTCATATGATTCAACGGTCTTTCTTAATCGCCCTGCAGTCTCTCGCGCCGTTATAGAATCTGTGTGAGGAAGAATTAATGCGAATTCTTCTCCGCCATAGCGAGCCGCTAGATCACTGTCCCTGACGATTTTAAAAAGGAGCTCCCCAAGGGTCTTTAATATGACGTCGCCGGTTTGATGGCCGTATGTGTCGTTAACATGTTTGAAGCGATCGATATCAATAAGGATAAAAGAAAGCGTAAGATTATATCTTCTGGCTCGTTCGATCTCTTTGAGAATCTGTTCTTGTAGATAACGATGATTGTAAAGATTGGTAAGCCCATCCTTGTTGGCCAGTTCTTGAAGCTGCCTGTTTTTTTCCTGAAGGGCTTCATAGAGTTCCTTGACGCGAAGTTGCGTATTGACCCGGGCAACCAACTCCCCTTCATCAAAAGGTTTGGTTACATAATCTACCGCCCCCAAGTCTAGTCCTTTGATTTTGTCTGCTGGCTCTCCTTTTGAGGTGAGCATAATTACGGGAATATCATGAGTTTCTTCTCCAGCCTTCAATCGTTTGCAGACTTCATATCCATCCATACCGGGCATAATTACATCGAGTAAAATAAGATCAGGCTTTTTCGCATAGATCATTTCAAGCGCTTCATGGCCATTTGGGGCGCAAGAGGCTTCGTGATGCTCCTTTGAAAGGATACTTGTTCCGTATTCCCTTACAAGTTTGCTGTCATCAATAATCAAAATTTTCGCCATTAGATTCCTCACTGTTTACAGAAAGCAGTTTTGAAACTATCGCCTTGGGAATTTTTTCCAGGGACAAGGTTTCAGTGGCAGCGTTTAATTCAATAGCTACCCTGGGCATCCCAAATATCACCGAACTTTCACGATCTTGTGCAATAGTATGAGCCCCGTATTTTTTTAAGGTCAACAATCCCTGCGCTCCGTCTTGTCCCATACCGGTCAAAAGAACCCCCATGGCTCTATTTCCTGCGGAGACAGCAGCAGAAGAAAAAAGGATATCTATCGAGGGTGCATAAAGATCCGCAGAATCAGGTTCCTCAACAGACACAAAAGAACCCCACGCATCTTTTTTTATGCGCAATTGGCTTTCTGGCGGAGCAATCAACGCCAGACCACGCCGAATCCGATCGTTATGTTGAGCTTCTTTAACTCGCACAGTGGCAACGTTGTCGAGTCTTTCAGTAAGAGCGGGGATATATTTTCCAGGGATGTGTTGTGCAATCACAAGACCGCTTATTGTAGGCGGAACATTCTGTAAGATATGTTGGATAGCCTGAATCCCGCCTGTGGAAGCGCCCATAACAACAAAGTGGTTTTCTGGGAACTTGGAATTCTGTTCGGATGGGCTGGAATAAAAAGGTAGAACCTTTACCTTATAATGAGTCGCATTCTTTACCTTAGCAACGATTTCTTTGCTTAATGTTTTCAACCCGGTATTGGGGTCTTCCGATGGTTTTGTTATAAAATCAACAGCGCCTGTAGCTAATGCCTCTATGGTCAGGTCGCTGTGTTGTTTAGTATAGGAGCTGATCATAATTACCGGTAAGGGTTTGTGCCGTAAAAGCCTTTTTAAAAAATCAATTCCATTCATGCGCGGCATCTCTACATCCAGGGTAATAACATCAGGATTTAAGATTCGTATTTTATCTATTGCTTCATACGGATCAGATGCTGTTCCAACAACCTCTATAGCTTCGTCTTGAGATAATATATCAGTTAAAATATATCTAACGACTTTCGAGTCATCGATAATTAGAACTTTTTGGGATTGTGTCATGTTTTATATATCAAATATGGTAGAATTTGAATCTTCAATCCTTTTTCTGAACAGATTTCTTTTGTACCGAAGCTCCTCCCGGATAACTTCTGTTTTTGATGTTCCGATCAACTTTTTTGAGAGAACCTTGCCGGTATCGGTAAAAAAGAAGATTTTTCTTCCCACAGAGCCCCCCACATCCATACTTAACAACGGGACCTGTTCCATCTCCAAAAAATTTTTAGAAAATTGAATGTTTGATCTTGGAATATCACCTTCTGTTTTACGCAAGTTTAATACGTTGCTTCCCCCAAAGATCTTGGCCCTGAGATTTGTTCTTGCGGCTCCCAGCTTTATGAGATCTCCTATCAGTAGTTCCATGGCGTACATGCCATAGCGCCCCGCTTTGGTATAAATAAAATTATCCGGGTCGACCCGGCCGGGAAGCATAAAATGGTTAATGCCACCGATCTTGTTTACTATGTCGAAGATGCACGCTGATATACAGGACCCCAGAAGGGTGCAGATAATTACCGGATCTTTACTTGCGAAATATTCACCCGGCATCAAGACTAAAACGTCTCTGTTAAATCTGCGACTGTAATTTTTGCGCATCTTGACTATTCCTGTTTAACTCAAGAGAGAGGGCAGCTGTTCTATCCGGGGCCTTCTGATCGAAAAGGATATATTCTGTATCAAGAATAATAATAAGTTTCGATTTTGTCCGTCCTATCCTTTTAATATAGTTCTTATTGATTAAGCTCTTAAAGGACGGGGTAGGTTGAAGTTCCTTTGAACTTAGCAAGACGACATCAGGAACAGTATCAACAATAATCCCAAAGACCTTGTTTAATGTCTCCAGCACGACAACAACTGTGAATTTTGTATGTGGCCTTGATTGCAAACCAAATTTGGCTCGGAGATCAATAACAGGGACAATAAGACCTCTCAAATTTATAACCCCCTTTATGAAGGGGCCGATGTTTGGCAGCCTTGTGATTGTTTTATATTCAATCACTTCTTTGACCGTGACAAGCTCTATAGCATACTCTTCTTGATCTATGGTGAAGTTGATATATTCTTGTTTTTGCATAATGAATTAGTTTACGGTGTCCTCTCGGAAATGGTAGATTTTGTCCTGAGACAAGGCCGCACAAAAGTTTCTACCGCAGGCGTAGCAACGCTACGTCGAGGATAGAAACCTGCGGAGAACGTAGTATCAGGGCAAGAGATGCCGTTTCTGAGAGGACACTACTAAAATTCCTCAAATCCATCCATCTCTTGGTCATCAAAGTCCTCTTCAGGCTCTTCTGTAATTTCCCCTTTGCGTATCAGATCCTCTCTTAGAGATTTTTTCACCGGAGGGATGGATCCTCTCCGCTCTTTTTGAACGGGGAGTTTGACAATCTCCGTTGCCCCCGTTACTATTGGACATGTTTGTCCTTCTTCACCAAGAATAAAGTCATCGGTTTGACTTTTCAGAATCTCCGCTTTTGTTGTCAATTGTTCGCTTGCCGCCGCAAGCTCCTCAACCAATGTTGCGTTGTGCTCAACCACGTCGCCGATTTCCGTCATAGCCATATTAATTTGTTCGATCCCATTTGACTCATCCTGCGTGGCTGAAGATATCTCTGAAATAGATTCCGAAAGAGACTCTATATGCTCGATAATTTTTTTCAGGCTGGAACCCGTCTGGTTTACCAATTGATGTGCGGTTTCAACCTTGTGCATGCTGTCCTTGACCAGAACCTGAATATCCTTGCCTGCTTCAGAACTTCTTTTTGCCAACATTCTGACTTCGTTAGCGACTACGGAGAATCCTTTGCCGTGTTCGCCTGCACGCGCGGCCTCGACTGCTGCGTTCAGGGCAAGCAGCTTGGTCTGAAAGGTGATTTCACTGACAAGGTCCATGATTTCTTCAATTCTTTCGCTGGTGACAGCGACCGCTGTAACAGAGTCTATGGTCTCTGCCAGTATATTTTTTCCTTCGCGTGCCAGCGAGACAGCCTCTTTGGCGAGGGTGTCCGCTTTTGCCGTGCTGGCGGCAGTGGAATTTACACTGGTTGATATCTGCTCAAGAGTAGCACTGGTCTCTTCAACGGTCGCGGCTTGTTGCTGAGTTCTCAAGGCGAGATCCTGGCTCCCGGATGAGATCTCTTTTGACCCCCCAACAACTGCGGTCGCTGTGATTTTTGCCTGATGGATCAAGTGGCCAATACGATTGAACATTTCGTTTGTCTTTTTGGCAAGGGTGTCCATCGCGTCATTTTTGTCTGTTGTTTCAGCCTGTTGTGATAAATCACCCTCTGCGGCCTTGTCCAAGGTCTTAGTGAAGGAGTCAACCCTTCTCTCTAAATATCGACGCTGGTCTTCTTCTTTTTCCGCAGCTTCTTTCAACAATCTTTCAGCTTCCAAGTCCTTGGTTATGTCCCTCCATATCTCAAATCCACCAAGGATCTTTCCTGTGGAATCTCTGAGCGCTGCGACACTGGCGAGAATAGGGATCTCTTTTCCTTCACGGCTCGTAACTTGAAGCCTAACATCTTCTGTGGGCTCACCCGTCTCAAGGCACTGCCTCATGGGACAGTTGTTGTCGCACATTGTACTTTTAAAGACATCCGAGCATTTCATCTTTCCTTCAACTTCTTCTCTGGAATATCCGCATAATTTGGAGCCGGCCTCATTCAGATAGTTAATAGTCATTGAAGGGTCTACCATGAAAAAGGGCGAGGATATACCGAGCTTTAAGCTATTGGCATATTCCATTTTATCATTGATACTTTTTACCATTAGGTTGAAATTTGTTGCCAGCCGTCCAATAGAATCCTTGGCATCGATGTTTGCAGTAACAGAAGTATCGCCCTCAGCTACCTGCTGGGCCTTATTGGCCAGTTCTCTGACAGGTTTTGTTACAAATCGGAACAGCACAAGATTCAAGAGAAAGATGACGGCTAAGATGCCGATTAAGCTGATGAGTATAAAAAGATTTCTGGTAGAAGCTATGGTGGCATAATCTTTGTTGACCGACTGTCTTACGATAAGCGATCCTAATACTTTTCTGGATGACCCATGACAATGATAACATTCTTGTTGATTGAGTAAAGGGAGGAACATGGTCATATATCTCCCTTCTTGTAGATGTTCAACAAAGCCTTTTTGTGGGGCGTCGCCAGTTCGAAGCATGGTTTTGAGGACTTTTAAAGCCCCTTCGTTGACAATGATATCTGAAGCGTTTGCCTTCAAATTTTCTTCATTGCTTGCGTATACAATTTCCTGGTTGTAGTCACAGATATAAACTTCCACGTCATTTGTTTGAGTTCTTATGTCGTGGAGCTGTTGCTGAACCGTGCGGCTGTCTCCCATTGCCATTGGATGTTTGATCCCGCTGTAGGTGTTCTTAGCCAAGTCGAGTCCAAAGTTCTCTACTTTTTCCAGAAGAACCCGAGTAGAATTGGAGATGGTCACGTAGGTGACGATCCCCATTAGAATAATAACGGTGGAAGCTATCGAGACCATAACTTTTACCCTTAAACTTCCAGTTATCCAGCTAAATAGTTGCCCGAGCATTCTTACCCCCTAATATTTATCGACCCAAAATTGGCTACCCCTCAAAAATCCGGGACTCTTCCTGATTATCTTGTGACCACTCCCCGACGAGCCCTTTCTTGTCATCCTTTTTGAGGAACATTTTTTCTAAACCATATATATCAATGATGAGGGAAACCTGACCGTCTCCCAATATTGTGCCCCCTGCAATTCCCGGCACCTTTCGGAAATTTGTCTCCAGAGTTTTGATCACTACCTGCTGTTCGTCCACAATATCATCAGCAAAGATGCCGAACCTTTTTTTCTCACTTTCGACAATTATAACGATACCAATAGATTTCTCTTCGCTTGGGTCTTCGATTTTAAACACCTCTTCCAACCGAATTAAGGGAATATATTTTCCCTGGAAATTGATTAATTCTTCCTTTGTCTCTATTGTCTTAA